>JACIZP010000222.1 GCA_014359355.1 Calditrichota bacterium
GTCAGGCCGCCGCTCGTCAACCGGCAGAAATACAGTCCGGCCGGCACACCGCCCGCATCCCACGTGACCCGGTGCCGTCCTGCAGAGAGCTGACCCGAGACCAGCTCTGCAACCTCCCTCCCTAACACATCGCACACCACCAGTCTGACAAAACCTGAATGCGGCAAGGAGAATTCCATGGTCGTCGTCGGGTTGAACGGGTTGGGATAGTTCTGCGCAAGCGCAAAGTCGGCCGCGGCCGCTCCCGAACCCTCCAGGCTCGGCACTCCCATCATCTCCCACAGGGGACGCAGGCACACGCCACCTCCGTCGGTCCCCGCGTACAGCGTCTCAGACTGTATCGCGAGAGCGGCGACATAGAAATTGATTAGGCCACTGTTGACCGGCCGCCACGAAGCCCCGCCATCCATGCTCTGGAACACGCCGCCGCCGTACGATCCTGCGTAAACCATGGTCGGGGTCTGCGGGTCAATGGCCAAGGCCCAAACATCCGTAACCGTCAACCCGGTGTTGACCGCGCTCCAGTTCCCACCGCCGTCCGTACTCTTGAACACGCCCTCGTATGTCCCGGCGTAGAGGGTGCTCGGGGTCTGCGGGTCGATCGACAGCGCCCAAACACGGGTCTGGGTCAAGCCGGTGCTGACCCAGTTCCCGCCGCCGTCCGTGCTCTTGAACACCCCGGCGCCCCAGGTCCCGGCATACAGGGTGGTCGGCGTCTGCGGGTCAATGGCCAGGGCACAAACATTGGGATTGGTCAGGCCGGTGTTGACCGCGCTCCACGTGTCACCCGCGTCCGTGCTCTTGCACACGCCGCCACCGTACGTCCCGACATAGACAGTTGTTGGGGTAGCCGGGTCAATCGCCAGGGCCTCGACACGGGTAGCATCCAGGCCGGTGTTGACCGCGCTCCAGCTTCCGCCGCCGTCCGTGCTCTTGAACACGCCGCCGCCCCACGTCCCGACATAAAGAACGGCGGGATTCTGCGGGTCCATGGCCAGCGCCCGAACACCGGTAGCGTCCAGGCCGGTATTGACCGCGCTCCAGGTGCCACCCCCGTCCGTGCTCTTGAACACGCCGGCACCCCACGTCCCCACGTAGAGGGTGGCCGGCGTCTGCGGGTCAATCGCCAAGGCGCGAATGAGTCCGTATTCAGGGCCAATGCTGATCCAACCATCGGTCCCAGCGGAAGCGGGCTGTGGCGCGCCGAGGCTCATCAAAAGAGCCACCACGCCCGTCAGCAAAACTTGCGCAAATGTGCTCGTGCATCCCATAGCGAACCGCCTTTCCATGGTTGTTAACGGCCATCCAATGCTCATGAGGGGGCGGCCAAAGCATGGCCTATCCGCTTTCATGTCCACCCTTATGGCGAATAGCCGCCATTGTTCCCAAAACTGCAGTCGAAACAGGTCAACAAAGACCATTCCCGATGGATCTGCTCGTGCAAAGAACTTTTCTTGTGAGACCTGCGCTTCAATCAGGCGGGTTTCCAACCCCAGTTGGCGTACTTCTCCATGGGGAAATTGCCGAGCCTTGCTTCACTATGATTCCATTTTCCGCCGGCTCTGTCCAGTTCACTCAAAGCAGAATCCCTGACAAGCGATATTTGATTCCCAGGGACGATTCTTCTTCGTGGCTTCAGCGGTTTCGAGTGCAGGATGCATTCAGCCCTCGTCATTGGTGCATGTTTTTGCTCGCCAGGCTGCTAGCCCGCACGGGCAAGAGCATCCCCTTATAGCGTTATCCATTTTGTCGCTCCGGGTCTTCCGGGCGGCGGTTTTTCCTTGTCCTCACGTGTACAACCTGTCCGCCGAGCCTTTCACGGCGGCGCCCTTTCCATAAAACACGGGGATGTGCCTCTGAAGGCTTAGCACGCCTCGGAAAGGACAAAATATTTTAAAAAACTCATCCCTAAATGTCAAGATATTTTCTAACAATGGCTTGATTTGTATTCAGGGAAACGTGCACTCTCTTGTCGCAGACCGGGGAACGAGGAGGGAAACTTCGAAGCGCAAACGCTCGTGGGCACAAGGCTTTCTGCCTGCTACGTCACCATCAGAACGAGTAAACAGACGATTCTGAGCTCCTCTCTTCTCCACTCGTCATAGTCGCAACACAACCGTTCCAACCGGGCGCATGGAGGGAAAATCCTCCTTACCAGTTCGCAAGGCAACTCTTGGGGCCTGGCCATTCAGTTGCCGAACGCTAAAGGGGGGAATGGAATCTCCGCCACCCAGGGGGGCAGACCTCCGACGCGCGGCCGCTTTTTCCTCGCCCCGCCCTCACGGCCGGCACCGCTACCCAAGAGCGGCGCCGGCCGATTCGTGACCCGTCTTTCTTTTGCCGCCAGTGCTACTTGAGCACGGTCATCTTTCTCACCGCGGTCAGGCCGCCGCTGGTCAACCGGCAGAAATACACCCCGGCCGGTACACCGCCCCCATCCCACGTGACCCGGTGCCGTCCTGCAGCGAGCTGACCCGAGACCAGCTGTGCAACCTCCCTCCCTAAGACATCGCACACCACCAGCCTGACAAAACCTGAATGCGGCAAGGAGAATTCCATGGTCGTCATTGGGTTGAACGGGTTGGGATAGTTCTGCTGGAGGGCAAACGTAGCCGCCACTGCTCCCCAGGCATCTGCGCGTGGCACTGCGGTGATCTCGGCAACGGGCCGCTTCCAGACACCTCCTCCCTCCGTCCCCGCGTACAGCGCCTCAGACCCTGTGGCCAGGACGGCGATGTAGAGATTCGTCAGCGCCGTGCTGGCCGCGCTCCACTGCGCGCCGGCGTCCGTGCTCACAAACACCCCGCCGCCACCCGTCCCCACAAACAGGATCGCGGACGTCTGCGGGTCGATCGCCAAGGCATGGACATCGAGGTTGGTCAAACCCGTGTTGACGGAAGTCCAGCTTGCGCCGCCATTTGTGCTCTTGAACACGCCGCCATCGTAGGTCCCGGCATAAAGGGTGCTAGGAGTCTGGGGGTCTATTGCCAAGGCGCCAACACGGAGCTCGGTCAAACCCGCGTTGACCGCGCTCCAGTTCCCGCCGCCGTTCGTGCTCTTGCACGCACCGCCACCCCAGGTCCCGGCATAGAGAATGGTCGGCGTCTGTGGATCAATGGCTAGGGCCCGAACAGAGGTGTTGGTCAGGCCGGTGCTGACTGCGCTCCAGTTCCCGCCGCCATTCGTGCTCTTGAACACGCCGCCACCCCAGGTCCCGGCATAGAGAATGGTCGGCGTCTGCGGGTCGATCGCCACGGCATAAACATAAAGATCGGCCAAACCCGCGTTGATCACGCTCCAGTTCCCGCCGCCGTTGGTGCTCTTGAACAGGCCCCCACCAGCAGTCCCGCCGTAAAGGGTGCTAGGCGTCTGTGGATCAATGGCCAGGACCCGTACCCGCAGATTGCTCAAACCTACGTTGACCGCGGTCCAGCCCCCACCGCCGTCCGTGCTCTTGAACACCCCAAATTCATCGGTCCCCGCGTAGAGGGTAGTCGGCGTCTGCGGGTCGACCACCAAGCCGGTCACATCGGTATAGGTCAGCCCGCTGTTGATCGCGCTCCAGTTCCCCCCGCCGTCTGTGCTCTTGAACGCTCCGTTGCCCAAAGTCCCGACATAAAGCGTGCTCGGTGTCTGCGGGTCAATGGCGATGGGCAAGACTTTGGGATTGCCCAGGCCGGCGTTGGCCGCGCTCCAATTGGTGCCGCCATCCGTGCTCTTGAACACCCCGCCGCCATTGGTGCCAGCGTAGAGCGTGGTCGGCGTCTGTGGGTCTATTGCCACGTACCAGACATAGGTGTTGGTCAAACCTGCGCTGGCTGCGCTCCAGTTGGCGCCGCCGTCTGCGGTCTTGAACACGCCACCCCCATTGGTCCCCGCGTAAAGGATGCCAGGGGTCGCCGGGTCCATGGCCAGCGCCCATACGTTGAGATTCGTCAGGCCGGTGTTGCAGGCGGTCCAGTTGGCGCCGCCGTCTGTGCTCTTGAACACGCCTCCGCCCCAAGTACCGGCATAGAGGGTGGTCGGGGCCTGCGGGTTGATGCGCAAGGCATAGACGTAGAGGTTGGCCAGTCCCACATTGACCGCGTTCCAGTGCGCGCCCCCGTCTGTGCTCTTGAAGACCCCTCCGCCATTGGTGCCGGCGTAGAGAGTGGTGGGCGCCTGCGGGTCGATGCTGAGGCACAGAATCTTCGAGTTGGTCAAGCCGGTGTTGGCCGCGCTCCAGGACGAGCCGCCGTCTGTGCTCTTGAAGACTCCTCCATCGTAGGTCCCGGCAAACACCGTAGTCGGCACCTGCGGGTTAACCGCCAGTGCCCGCACCTTGCTGGAGGTCAGGCCGAGGTTGATCTGGTTCCAGTTTTGCCCGGCATCGGTGCTCTTGTACGCCCCATACTCCCAGGTTCCAGCGTACAGGATAGTGGGTGTCTGCGGGTCAATGGCCAAGCAGTAGACGGTCGCCAACTCGGGGCCCAAGCTCACCCAGCCAGCGTTCGCGCCAGAGCCTGAAGCCGGCCCGCCATGCCCGATGGCCAGGCAGAGCAGGCAAACGAGCACCGCATGTTCTCTTGCGCGTGGCATGGTACACCTCCTTGGTTAGTCAGGCCTTACTGCACTCGGTCCGCCGGTCGCCTGTTCACTTACCCTGCGATAGGCGGCCTGCGCCAAAGCTTCCTATCTTACCTGAGGTGAAGCTGCCATGTCATTGCGGCGTTGCTGCAGCACTGCTCGTTACAGTCCGACCTTCGATCAACTTGATGAAACTGCCGCGCGCCCGGGCAGGACACAGTCTCCTGGCGGCGCGTGTTGTCACGATGAACCTTCTTTTTCTTCCGGCGGTAAAGCTCTCCGGCATCCTCGCCTATTCGTGCCCACCACGGGCGGGGGTTTCTCGAACGTTGACTGCGCGCTGCCGTTTGCCCTCCACCCCGGTGAAATGCCGGTGAGCTAAGCTCTGCCCGGCACCGGGGCTCCGGTAGGCAATGCTGGGGAAAATGACCACAAAGCGCGGGTGAACTCGCCAACTGGGGCCGCGACCGTTGCGCGTTGCACGGGGGGTTCTATCGCTGGAGAGGGGAAAACTGGAGGCGTTGAGCCTTCGCAGAGATGGCAGGGCACCCTGGTGTGGGACTGCCCTAACCAATCAAGCAGGGGGGAAGAAAGACGTGACGTTGTCAGGCGCCACCTTCCCTTGCCGCATCTGTGCCCGGCCTGGGATGTAGGCGGGTACTTTGCTCGCCCTGTGCGCGAAGCAGCCACGGCAGACGTTCCTTTTCACGCTTTGTTGGCCGCATCAGTCGGCCCGCCGCCAGCTCTCCGTCGCACATCAGGGATCGAGCAAGGCTCCCCGGCATGCCCACATCGCCCTGGCCGCCTGACGTGTCCAGCAAGGGAAGAGGTCCGGCAAATTCGCTCTTAGAAGGCCTCAAAATAGCAACGGCCTCAGTGCGCACACTGAAGGCCTCTTCCTTCGCTCCGGTGGTAGGACTCGAACCTACAACCTAGTGGTTAACAGCCACCCGCTCTGCCAATTGAGCTACACCGGATCCTCAATTTGCTTGCGCAAATATATGAAACTCCCCCGAAGAAATCAAGACTTTTGCTCGCCCGGGGACTCTTCCTCCTCACCCAGATACAGAAAGCGATCCATGAGTTCCACGAATCGGCTCCACCTCTTGCCCGCCTCTCTGTCGCGGCCGATGATGCGTTCGAAAGCGTTTGCCTTGGAGTCCAGTTCGTCGGCATAGTAGAGGATGATGGCCTCCAGCGTCATGGGCACCACCGGCGAGCCGTATTCGCCCTTGCCTTGATGCGCAAGAATCAGGTGGACCAGGCGCATCGCCAATTCTTCGGGGAAATCAGGGAGGGTCTGGATCTTCTCCCTCACCATCTGCGCGCCTAAGACAATGTGCCCGACGAGCCGCCCTTCGTCGGAGTAGTCGATGAAGCCGCTCACCTTCAGTTCGCGCACCTTGCCCACGTCGTGCAAAAGCGCTCCGGTCAGCAAGAGGTCACGATCCACGAGCGCGTAGCGCGGGTGCACGGCGTCACACGTCTCGGCCACGGCCACGGTGTGTTCCAACAGGCCGCCGCGATAGTTGTGGTGCCAGAGCTTGCCGGCAGGCGCCTGGCCAAATGAGTGCCGAAAGTCCGGGTCGCCAAACAGCGCCTGCAACAACCTGCTCAGGTGCTCGTTGGCGACGCTTGCCACCAATCGATCCAGGCGTTCCCAGAGCTGCGCAAGGTCCTTGGGACAGACAGGGACAAAGGCCTCGATTGATTCCACTTCCTCCTCTCGCGCAGGCCGGATCTTCTCCACTTTCACGTGGGGCTTGCCGCAGTAGTCCACCACGGTCCCTTTGGCCTTGATGACCTGCCCGATGGCAATCTTGGCGTAGGTGGCCTCGGCGTCGTCCCACACCGTGGCCGAAATGCGCCCCGACTGGTCGCCCAGCTCCAGGGCCAAGTAGGACTCGTTCGTCCCCCGCTTGAGGCGCAGTTCCTTCTTGCGCACGACGAAGAAGTCAAGAACCTGGTCGCCGGGGCGCAGGTCCCTGATCAAAGCATGGGCCATCATGACCTCCCTTCCCGCCTTGGCCGCAGCACAAGCAGCTTATGCGGCACACGGTACAGGGACTGCCGATCCATCATGGTCACATGGTACCTCCCCTCCAGCCAGGCGCGCGTCTGGTCGGCGTAGTGGTTGCTCATGCGATGCCCCGACTGACCGGTGGGGAGCACAAAACGCACGGCGCTCTCCTCCGCAAAATCCACCACCATGCGCATGGACACGCCCCAGTGCGGATGATACGGCTCGCGCAAGGGATAGCCGATGTTGCACACGGTGGTCGTCGAGCCGCCTATCGGATACGGGCCGATGTCGAAGTACTTTCCCAGAACCGGCGCTTGCGAGAAGGCATGGCGGATGGTAAGCGCATGCACATCCCCCCACTGCCAGCGGCTCAGCTCTGAGCCTCTGTCGCGTCGCAGCTCGGCAACGCCATCACTCAAGCTGCGGACAAGCAGCTCATCCAGTGACTCGATCTTTTCTGGTGTGGAAATGTCGTCGATCCATAAGGAGTTCTCGCGAGCAATCACCTGGTCGGTCACGCGAAAGGCCACTCCGGGAAAGGCAAGGAACGCATTGAAGAGCTCCTCGCCCATTTCGTCGGCAAAGATATTGCGCAGCAGGTGCCTGTAGGTAGCGTGAAAAACCGTGCAGGCCAGACTCTGCGGCCCCTCGACGCAGTCCCAACCACGGAGCAGCAGATAGGCCTGGTGCAGCAAACCGGTGTCGGGGGGCGCTGCCTTCTCGTAGGCGCGCAGGAGGAGGGGAACCAGCGCCTTTGCGCGGAGCGACAGACGGTCCATCTGCAGGAGCTCGCAGTCCTCGCGCGACAGGTGGGGCTTTTCTTCGATTGTCTGCGTGATGCGCGTGATGCGGTCCGGAGGTTCCCAGTACGCCGACAGGTACCCGAGGGCCGCCTGGTCCCAGATCTCGTTGTTGGCGGTGGCCACGAAGCCCTTGGCCGGATTGAAAAGACGAGGATGACGTTCAAACGGCAAGGTGCCCTGCCAATCGTTCTTGGCTTCCCACCCCGGGCGGGGGAGCACGCCGTGGGCTCCGGCACGTGCAGGGATAGTACCTCCCAACAGGTAACCAATGTTGCCGTCTACATCGGCGTAGACAAAGTTTTGGGCGGGCGTGCCGTAGGACTGTAATCCTGCCACCACCTCCGACCAGCTGTTGGCGCGGATAACCGTGCGCAAGGCGGCGATCTCGTCGCTGTAATCGTTCCCCACCCAGCGAAGGGCGATTGCCTTTCCCACCTTCCCGGCCAGCGCGTGGACGTCGTTGATCACCGGCCCATGCACAGTCAGGTGTACCTCGTGGACCACGGGCGCAGCGCCTTTCACCGCAATCGTCTCGGCCACTGCGCTCATGGTCAGCCAGTTCCCGTCGCGCAGGTAGCGATGGGCATCGGCAGAATCGACGCGTTCCACAAAAAAGTCGGCATCGTCAATCATACCGTTGGTGATGCCCCAGGCAATGCGGCGATTGCGGCCAATGGATATGCCAGGCAGGCCGGGGATGGACATTCCGCAGGCGTCTATGTCGCCGCCGCAAAGGTGGACCTCGTACCAGAAGGCGGGCACGCTGAACATGAGGTGAGGATCGTTGCAGAGGATGGGCTTGCCGGTAGTGGTCTTGCTGCCGGAGAGCGCCCAATTGTTGCTGCCCAGCGCCCCCTCGGCCAGACCTACCTGCGCGCGCGCCTTGGTCAATGCGCGCAACGCGTCAAGGCACAGGCGGCAGTCTTCCCTGTCTGCCACCGCGGTGATGCGTGGCCCCCCGTACGAGCCCACAGGGAGAATCTCGCTCAGCCGTTGAGCGTCCACCTTGCCGGCCAATGCGCCGTAGGTCAGGTCCACTGCCCAGGACATACACAGCGTCCACGAAACGAAGCGGAGGATGGCTACGCAGTCCTCGCCTCGCCAGGCTGATGGGCTGTAGCGCAAGACCAGGCATTCCACTGGCAGCTTGTGCCTCCCTAAGGCGAGAAAGGCATTGACCCCCTGGGCGTAGGCGTCTAAGGCGGCTCTGGATTCTTCTGGCAAGCGCTGGTACAGTGCGGCCGCAGTGCGCCCAATGCCTATGGTGCGCATTAGACGATCGTGTTCCAGCACCTGGGGGCCGAAGAGCTCGGCCAATTCGCCGCGTGCAGCGCGGCGCATCAGGTCCATTTGCCACAGCCTGTCCTGGGCCGTGACAAACCCCTGGGCCATGAGCAGGTCATGTTCGTCGCGCGCAAAGAGGTGCGGCACGCCCTGGGCATCGCGCAGGACCTCTACCGGTGCATGCAAGCCTGCCAACTCCAATGTGCCGGCTGTCTGGGGGAGCGTGCGCCGCAGGGTTAGATAGCCGAAAAGTAGTGCACTGAGGGCTCCCACCACCAGCACGATGAGCAAGCCAAGTAGCAACCGTTTTGCTCTTGCCATGCCAAACCGCTCCTTCTTCACCGTCACCGGAGTTGCCTGTCTATCCACAAAACAAAAGGCGACCCACTGCACCTGAGCCGCCGTTGCCCCCTTAGGCCTCCCGTTGCCTCCTCCCTGCAACGGGCGGTGGTTCTACTCTTGCTTCTTTGTCTTTGTTTGGTCCGTCTGGTTCTGGCCAGCACTGGTGGGCTGCCGTTGATGCTCGCCTGCCTGCTCGACCTGCCGCCGGGAAAAATCCCTGCGCGGCTCCGGGGCAGGTGCCGCAGCCGGGGTCTGACCACTATCGGCGCTTGTCTTGCCTATCGGCGGCGCCATGCCCGATTGTCCGCCCACCGTAGCTGGCGCGTAAGTAGCCTCCGGAGGTGCCACCTGCCGCCGCGAAAAGTCGCGCGCCTCCGACTGCGGGGCAACGGCATTGTCGCCACCGCCCAGGTAGGGCGCATCTGCCCACCAGGGGACCGCATAGTACCATTGCCAGGCGTACAGGTCCGGGTCATGGTAGAAAGCCGGTCCGAAGGCGACCTGTTGGTAAGGATTCCCCCTGTGGCAACTGGAACAGTCGTCGCGGTAGTCAACCCGGTAGGTGGTTATCCCCTCGCCGTCCACTTCAACAGGGCGGTGCGCCAGTTTTGTGTAGCAGCCGCTCCCGAAAAGGGCAGACACCAGGGCAGCAACAGCAAATGCGCGCCAACGTGCTGACACTTTCACCAATCCTCTCTTCCTGCCACAGGCGAGCTGATCACGCCTAGAAATACTCCAGGTACATGATCTTTAGCTCACGATTGGCGTACTTCATATCCTCACGGTTGTCGAGGATGTTCTTGAACGCAAACTCCACGTACAACCGTTGGGCAAAAATCCAACGCAGGCCCACGTTGAGGTAGCCCTTCCCGCTCCCGATGGCCAGGCTGTTGTTGTCATTCATGCCCATGTCATAGTCGGCCACCAACGTGAGCTCTTCGTTGAGCCGAAGATCGACGCCCATGAACGCGTCAAAATCCTTGTCGCCATCCTTGTTCTCGAGGCTGTAACAGACACCCACGTGCCCACCGAGAACCAGCGGCAGGCCATAGTTCTTGCTGGCGACGGCGTAGAACCCCCGCGACTTGATGGTGTAGCGCTCCAAGTCTTGGTGATAGGGCCCGTAGCCCTGCGACTCATAGCCAATAACGATATCCGGCATTGCGTAGCTTTCTTCGAAGACGCGATAGGCAAAATGGACGCCCGGGTTTGGGTTCCAATTCACCTTGCCTGCACCGATGATGTTGGTGCCACCAAAGGTAGCACCGAAATTGAAGCGATGGGTGAGACCGACAGAGACACTCCCCAGCAGGCCACCTTCCGGGTATGCGCGTACACCAACCATGAAACTCCCCCGCTCAAGGATCTGCGCCGTGGGTTGGTCGATGAGTATGGGGCTCAACATGCGCTCATAGCCCACCTGAGGGATGGTAGGCTTCTGCTGCGCATACGATGCCCCAAGGCACCCGACGAACACCACCCCACTCACGAGCACCGCTAACCTTCGCATGGCTCAGGACCCTCCTCCTATACCCACTTGCCGCGCCAGGATCCCGTCGACTCCTGGTGGAAGTCGCCATTGACCACTGTAAATGTACCAATTATCTTTTTAAAAGTCAAGCAAAAAGCTGCCCAACGCGCAGAGCCCACCCTGGGAAGGCAGAGCGCGTCCCGGCTCACTGCGCCTCGAGCGCCGGCAGGCCGTCCAGCGCCAGCGGCGCCAGGTCGGAGGCCGCGCAGTTTTCCGCCACCTGCTCCGGCGTCTTGGCCCCGGGTATGGCCACGTGACATGCGGGATGAGAAAGACAGAAAGCTAAGCTCACCTGGGCCGGCGTGTAGTCCGCATACCGCTCGAACAGGAAGCGGCACCTGTCGAGCCGTCGGAAATACTCCTCAAGCTTTTCGGGTGAAAGGTTCATGCGCCTGTGGTCGTCAGGACCAAAGCGGGTCTGGCGGGTGAACTTGCCGGTGAGAAAGCCGAAGAGCAGGGGTATGCGGACGATTACCCCAAGACCGTACTGCGCCGCTTTGGGCAGCAACACCCTCTCCGCTTCTCGCTCAAGGAGATTGTAGCGCACCTGGATGCAATCCAGAAGCTCGTGGTGCTCGTCCAGCAGAAAGGCCTGTTCGGTCTCCTTGAACGACTGCACGCTGAACCCGGCGTAGCGAATCTTGCCTTCGCGCTTCAGCTGTTCGAGGGCCAGCCACGGCTCGTCACGGGTGAGCTTATCAAGGTCGGGGCTGTGGAGCTGCAGAATGTCAATGGCCTCCAACCGTAGACGCCGCAATGACTGCTCGGCAGCCCAGACCAGGTACTCCCGCGAATACGTCTGGCGAATCGGGCCATAGCCCTTGTCGTCTGCGGCAGTGGCGTGGTAAAAGTCGTTGCCGACCTTTGTGGCAACCACCACCTCGCCTTTGCCCCTTTCCGCCAGCACTTCGGCAATCAGTTCTTCCGAGTGGCCAAAACCGTAGACGTCGGCGGTGTCGATGAGCGTGACCCCGCGGTCGATCGCCTGGTGCAGGGCGCGCTTGGAGACCTGGTCGTCCGTGGGGCCCCAGTTTGTGCCCCCGATTGCCCACGCGCCGAAGCCGATGGTCGAAACGACAGGGCCGCGGGCACCAAGACGCACGTATTTCATCCCCTGACCTCCAGTTTGTTCACGAGGCGGCGTACCTGTCCCCAGGCCCTGGTGCCATTCTCGCTCGCTTTGACCTGCTCGCCTGTCCTGGTTCCCAGTGCGCGTCGCGCTTGCTCAGGCGTGTACATCCGGCCTCACCTGCTGGTACCGTTGCACGGCGCGCACATATGCATCCACATCAAACTTGCGGCGTAAGCCCGCTTCGGTCATGGAGCGCACATTGCCAAAGACTGCCCGCTCGCCCCAGGGGCGGTCATGCTTGCCGAAGCACCAGGCGACCCCAGCAAAACCGTTGGGGTCCCGGCCGTCCAGTTCGTACTTGTTGTTCAGGTAAAGACAGCGCGAGAACGCTTCTTCTGGCGTGGGGCTCCACTCTAAAATCTTCTTCCCCC
The DNA here is from genome assembly GCA_014359355.1 of Calditrichota bacterium. Taxonomy (NCBI): domain Bacteria; kingdom Pseudomonadati; phylum Calditrichota; species Calditrichota bacterium. The sequence goes on from JACIZP010000222.1 coordinate 12,053, forward strand.
AATACATGCGCATGTAGCCGTGCATTTTGCCCGTAAGCACCATCTCCTGTTGGGCAGCATTCCAGCAGGGATCGTGCGTCTGTGCCGCCTCCAGCTCCGCCAGCGTGTACGAATAGGGCCTGGCGTCGCCAACGTGCTTTTGCAGCGTCTTCTGTGCCCAGACTGGGAGCCCCACGAAGGAGTCATAGTGTTGGTTGAAGTAGACAAAGTTCATGCTCAGCTCGCGCCGCACGATGAGCTCCTCAAGGTAGGCGTGTTCACCGGGGCTCCCCGTGGCCTGTACCTGCAAGGCAATGTAGAGCGGCGAAATTTGCCCAAAGTGCAGGTAGGGGCTCATGTGGGAAAGATAGTCCACGCTGGGGTCGTTGCGGAGCTCGGCAAAGCGATCGAGCTTCTGCTCGATGAACGCCCGCAGGCGACGCTTCGCCTCGCCGGTCCCACCTTGGAACAGAGGACTCGGCGGAACCGAGCGATCCACCGCCAAGGATGCCCACAGGCCTCGAACATCGGCCAGCGACAGACCTTCCACATCGATGCCTAAGGACGGCACACGCAGTTCGCGCGCGACCAGAGGCCTGAGGAAGTACCCGAGGTGCTGCGCGAGCTTGCGCCGTAACGTCGCCGCCGAGTACTCCTCCTTGTAGGAAGCCACCTCAACCGGGACAACCACATCTGCTTCCACCTGGAGGAAGAGACACGGCAGGCGGGCCGCCGCGAATTCTCGCCACTGGCGCTGGATGCGGAGGTAACCGCGATCGACCACCACGAGCGCCGCGTCATTTGCAACTCGCACCACCTCCTTTTCCGGGGAACAGCGCCGCACGAGGAAGCGAATACCTCTCTCGCGAAGCGCGCTCTCTACCTCGGCAAGGCCCTGCAGCATAAAGGCGTAGTGGCGCTCGTTCGCCTCCGGGAAAGATTCGGTGAGCCCGAAAAAGACTACCAGCGGCAGGCTGAGCTCATTGGCGCGTTCGATTGCGTACTCCAGGGCGTGGTTGTATTCGGCCCGCTGACTGGCCTGCATCCAGTAGAGGACGTATCCGCCCTTTCTAACCGGCTTGTCATTCAGTGCCCTGATGCGCTCCGGGTGGATCATCCCCCTCACCTCATGGTCCACCGCACGCCCACCAAGAAGGCGTGAGTGAAATTACGCAACTCGATCACTGGAAAATCAACTCCCCGAAATTCTGGAATGTACACGGGGTCGGTGTCCAGCGTCAGGTCCACAAAGCCCATGCTGTAGCGATACTTGGCCAGCAACGAGAACCTTCCTATCTTCACCTCCCAGCCGAAGCCCGAAACAAACCCTACGTCGCCCTGTTGGACTTCATCCAGTTTACGCGTTGCCGAGCCCTTCTCGGCATTGTAGAAGTTGTAGGAGTTGCCAAGAGCAAGCCCCACATAGGCCCCGCCGTAAGTGTAAAGCCGCGCAGATCCAAACCTCACCCAGTAGGTACGGACCGTGGCGGGTAGCTCAATGTAGCGAAAGTCGTAGGTGAGCAGCATGTCGCCAAAGGGGAATGAACGCGCCCGCACGGTGTGCTGCGCTCCCTTTTCGGCATATGTCAGCCCGAGCTCGGCCGTCGCGAATCTTGCCAAGCGTGCCGTGCCACTGAGCGAAAGGCAGAGTCCGGAACGCCAATCCACGAGTACCTCGGTGCCGGGCGGTTTTTCTCGCGGGCTCCAATGGCTGGCCCACACCGGCCCTATGCTGAACTCGAGTGCGTAACGATCGCCGGCCCACACAGCCGACTTGCTGAGTGCCCCAAGAGCCACCACAGCGCAGAGTACGAGGGACCATCGGCTCGCAAAAGTTCGCCGCGTCAGGGTCGTCACATGTAGAGCCCTCCAGTCCTTTCCAACCAATCCGCAATCTGCTCGACCGCTTTGCGCACATCGTCATGGCTCACGTCCACCTCGATGCTGGGGAGGCGCGAGCGCCGCGTGAACTCGCGGAAGAACTCCTGTTCCTCAACGAAAAGGCCAAGGTCGTTGTACTGCGCAGGGTTTCCTGAAACTGCCAACCGCCTATCCCGGGCCGCGACAAACGAGGCCGGCTCTCGGGTACAGAGCACCAAACGAAACTTTAGGGGTAGCAACCGCTCCTCCAGCCAGTCAAAGTCGAGTTGTCGCCCCAAGGCTCGCCACTGATACACCTGGGTGGAGATGTGGAATCGGTCCACGATCCACGAGTAGAAACGCAGAAGCTCGAACAGGCGCGCCCAGGTGCGGTAGGTCTCCATGGCAAGAGCCTCCTCGGCCGGCGCAAAGTTGATGAGCCCCCTCCCCCACGGGTAGTTGGTGAACGCGCACCATTCGGCAGAGATGAGCGGCGAGTGGTAGCGATACCTACGCGGGCCAACAATGCGGGGATGCTCATTCAGGGCAAAGGCAATCTCGGTCTTGAGAGTAAGACGGGTCCCTTCCAAAATGACCTTGGGACATAGCTTGCGAGATGTACCTTCCGGGCACTGGCGCGGCTCAGCCCCGGACATGGCCATCTCCAGCGGAGGAACATGCCCACCGCGCGCCAGTAATGGACCCCGAAATGCAGCGATGATGAACGATTATCTTCACAGGTCCCGCCCTTTGCCGGAATCGGAAATCTCCACCAGCGCTTCGGGGTAAGGGTCGAAAAACACCTGCGCCTCCAAATACGGCTGCCCAAAGCGCGCGATCCAGGACTTTACCACCGCAACCGGGACACTGAGCGGCACCCGCTCCTCTCGAAACTTGAGCAGCGTGTCGAGGAAGAAGGCTTTCTCTTTCGCACCCAGCTGCGGCGAAAAGTAACCCAAGGCGTGCATGAGCACATTGATCACCGCTGAAGAGCGGGCCGGACGGGCAAGTGCTGCGTGGAGGTGGTGCTCGTATTGTTCGAGTAGCTGCGCCACCGGCTTTCCCTCAGGGTTGGCAACAATCCTGCCCATCTCCTTGAGATGCTTCTGGCTGTAACTCATGAGCAAGAGCTTGTGCCGACTGTGAAACTCCACCAGCGCGCCCATTGTGCCGATCCCCTTGACCTGGTCGAAGCGAGCCGTCACAAACAGGTGCGTGAGAAAATGCTCACGCAGGCGGAAGTTGCTCAAGCGGCCCTCGTCCTCAACTGAGAGGTGGCCAAACTGTTCCAGCACCGCAGCCCCGAAGAAACCACTCCCTTTCGCGACTGGGATCGGATCGCCGGCACCGGCAAAGATTTTGACGTCCTTGATACCGCATGAGGGCGAACGGCTTTTGAGGATGAACCCGTGCGTGTTGCGCTGCCCAGCAAGGAAGGTCGAGGCAAAGGCAACCATCTTGTCGGTCACGTCGGCACCGGTGGCCGGCTGCAGCAGGCGAGGTCCATCCCTGCTCTGTACTACCCGGATCGGCTCGCGGGGTACGCCGAGGCCAATCTCCACCTCCGGGCAGACCGGCACAAAGCGCACAAAAGCCGCCAGTTTGGCAACCACCTCGCTGGGGATGGTCACGCCGTTGTAGCGACAGGCCTCGAAGCCAAGACACTTGCTGACCACCACAACTGGCTTGACGTCGATGCTCATCGGTCGGCTCGTCGGGTCCTCACCTATTCAGCCACACGATGGCGGCGTTCAGCACCGTCGCAAAGCTCACCCAGAGTAGGTACGGGACGAGGAGCAGACCAGCAGCCGGTTGCATCCGCCAGAACAGGACAAGCGTGGCCAGAATGGCTCCCCAAAGGAGGACAATATCAACCAAGGCAACGGCGGGCAACCGCAAGCCAAAGAAGAACAGAGACCACAGCACATTGAGGACGAGCTGCACGACAAACACTGCCAGGGCCGTGTTGACGCCAAGACTCTTGTGCCAGACGAGCGCCGCCGCTACACCCATGAGAATGTACAGCACCGTCCACACCGGGCCGAACAGCCATCCTGGAGGCGTGAAGGGTGGCTTATTGAGAGTGGGATACCAGGTGCGGACCCCGCTGCTGGTGAACACACTCCCCAGCACCCCTGCTAAGAGGCAGACTCCGATTGCTACGACCAACTTGACAACAAGCGCTTTCGACAGGACCATTGGTCACCTCACTTTCTCCGCAGCGCTTCTGGTGAATGCTCCGTCAATCGATGCGCTCGCCATGACTTGCCCCGCATGAGGGTGCTTCCGCGAGAAAAACTAAACAGGGTACGCATGCGCGCTCGAATATAGCACCGCCACGAGAAAGATGCAAGTAGTTTTCCGCATTGCCCTGGGGAGCGCCTGTGGCGGACGGAAGCTGCAGCTTTGCTCACGAGGGACACTCAGGGGCGGACGATTAGGGTAATGTCAAAGGTCACCTGGCCGGTGGCGGGCACTGTGGCATTGGGCGCGGAGGGGATGGTACCCTGCGTCCCGTAGAACCCCACATAGTCGCCACTCTTGGGCGGCGTCAACGGGGTACTGACCACCCAAACAACGGCGTAGACAAAGAACGTTCCTGCTGGGACATCTCTCATCTCGTAGGTAACTTTGGTGCCTGGTCCGCAGGTGCCGGTTGCCACTTTCACGAAGCCATTGGCGTTGCTGGTATCGCTATCCACGACCACAGCAAAGGATTTGCCATTAGCCTCTGCCGGCAAGGTGAGCGTACCTACCACGTTGGGGCTGCGCTGTTCATCCTCCTTTGGGGCAGTAGAGTTCTTGCCACAAGAGGCCAGAATCAATACTGCACACAGCGCGGCCACTGTCAGCGCCAGCAGATGCCTTATTCGCATGTCCATCCTCTCTCCGGTTCTTTTCTGTTCCAACGTCTCAGGCTCGCACCGACGCTGCTATCAACGACCGTCGGGCAAGCAGACCCAACTTTTGCACAAGCGCCTCCACCTCGGCCTCGGTATTCCACACCGAGAATGAAAAGCGCAACATGGGCGGAGTCTTGATCTCATCGGCATAGGCAACTGGGGTGTGGCCGATCAGCGCACAGTGAATCCCTTCTGCCAGGAGGTCCTCATACAGCCGTTCCAGCGCCTGGCGGCCCGCCGCTGCCTGCTGCAGGACCAGGGAGACTATCGCCGTGCGCCCCTCACATTCGGGGTGCGGATAGACGCGGAGAAAGTCACTCAGCTCGCGCGCACACCGCGCGCGAAACTTCTCTGCCAGCTCGAGGGCGTAGGCGTGACCGCGCAAAAACACCTCTTTGTCCATGAACGGTTCAAGGCTGTCTCCCAGTGCCGCCAGAGAGATGGCCACTACCCCACTGCGCGAACCCTTGTCGTGGTTGAGGCTCGGGTGCACCGCGAAAGGGGAAGAGAGGTCGCGGGCGATGATTGCCAGGTGCGTGGCCGAGCGAACATAGAGGAAGCCAGTCTGGTCAGGACCGGCAAGCCACTTGTGCGCGTCCCCGGCGTAAAAGTCGCACCCCAGCGCGGCAACGTCCACCGGGATGTGGCCCACGGCCTGCGCGCCGTCGACAAGGACCAGGACCTGGGGTTGTGCTGCCTTCACCTGGCGACAAATCTCCGCGACAGGGAGCGCCACACCGGTGTTGTAACACACATGGCTGATCAGCACCAGCTTGGTGTCAGGGCAAAGTCGGGCTACCAGCTCATTGACAATCTCCTGGGCCTTTGTCTTGCCGGCGATGGGCGCCACGTCTGCGCGATAGCGCGGCGGCGCGATCTTGCTGTAGATCCCATAGAACTCGCAGTCAGTCACCAGAATGCGCGAGCCCCACGGCACGATCTGGTGAGCAAAGAGGACCTCTTTCAGGGCACCTTCCGAGCCGGTGGAGAAGAGCAGATGCACGGGGTCGGGGCAACCAATGAACTGTGCGAGCCGGGCGCGCGAGTTGCTGACCGCCAGGCGCAGCGCCCGCATGCTGGCTTTGGGGTCATCCTCGTAGAGATGCTGCCACTTGCGATAGCGGTTCTCGATGCCGAGCACATCCGTGCGGATCCGCTCTGCCCCTGCCCAATTGACATAGATCTTGGAACGGTCGGAGAGCCAGCTGATGGTGGCCAGTTTCTGAGGCGGTTTGAGCATGGGGGCGACCTCAGTTCCGCATCACCCGCGTGATTTCACGCACGATGCGTTCGCTGGTGGTGGGCTTGGTCACGATGCCGTCCGCCAGGCCCTGAGCCAATGCGCCACGGATTGCCTCGTCATCCTGGCGAAAGATGGTGAGCAGCAGCACCTTCATGCGTCCCTGTTTGCGCAGGGGATGTTCCCGCAGGTGCTCGGCGATGGAGAGTCCCTCGTGGATGTTCGTTTCGCTCATCACGTCCAACAGGAGCACGTCGGGCTGCTGCGCCTCCACGCTACGCAGCGCCTCCTGCCGATCCAATGGGCACGAGGCCACCTCGAAGCCTGCCTCGCGCAGGTCCGCGCAGATGCCTTGGCGCAGGAATTCCACGTCTTCGGCGTACAGTACCTTAGTCATTGCTCGATGCTCCTCCCAGCGCGTAAGAAGGGAAGACCACCGTGAAGGTGGTCCCTTTTCCGGGCGCGCTCTCCACGTTCATGTGGCCGCCGTGGGCATGCACGATGTGCCGCGCCAGCGACAAACCAAGACCTGCCCCGGACGGGTGGACTTTGCTAAAACGCTTGCCGCGATATCCTTGCTCGAAAATTCGCGGCAGTTCCTCGGGACTAATGCCACAGCCATTGTCCGCACAGGTTACCAGGATGCCGCCGTTGGCCTGCGTCGCGCTCAGACGTATGCGGCCGGTGCGGTCCTCCACGGCATAGATGGCGTTTTCCAACAGGGTACTGAACAGAAAATCCAGATCGTCTGGACGCCCCCACAACGAGGCAGCCCCGGGACGCACGCGCACGTCCACGGCGATCCTCTTATGTTCGATGAGCGGCCTTTTGGCCTGCACCACGCTCCGCAACAACTTGCGCAGGTCCACCTCGCGCTTTTCGGTGACGGCCAGCCACTGCGTGTCGCTTAGGGCCAGGCCCCGCATGGACTGGAGCGTGTACTCCTCCACCTGCCTCACGGCCGAGATGATCTGTCGATACGACTTTTCCCGGTCGCGGTTCGCGCGCAAGTTCTCGGCGGCGGTGACGATGATCTGGTACGGCATCAAGGTCTTGTGCAGGCCGATTTTCTTCTCCTCGGCAATCTTGCGCAAAGCATAGCGCAGGAAGAGGTTCTGGAGCTTGATGATGTTCTTGAGGATGAGGAAGCTGCTCAACTCGTCCGCCGAGAAGCGCAGCCAGTCCTGCTCGGCGAGCCTGGTGTACTTGCGCACCAAAAGGTCAAAGTTGAAGCTCAGGCTGATTTCCCCCATAAGGATGTCGGCAATCACCCGCGCCAAAAACTCGGTGGAGGCGATCA
>JACIZP010000223.1 GCA_014359355.1 Calditrichota bacterium
CTATTTATGGCAGCAATTGTGCTGTCAAGTTCCTCCAGCACAATCTCGAAAGCAATTGAGACCTCGTGCTGTTCCATGGGCTCTGCCTCCTATGGCTGCGGCGACCCACCGCACCTTCCTGCCTCTGCTCCCAAAGAATGATAGCTATTCCGTTTCAGAATGTCAAGGGATTTGTTGCGAGCACCCGAGCGGCCTATTCGGGCGCCGCTCGGCTCGACCGCAGCACTTCAGAGCAGACAGCGAGAGGTTATGCCCCCTCAACATGACTCAGCGCAAACCGGGCTGCGGCCTTCAAGATGCCCCCCGCAACTCTTCTCGCCCCGCCCAAATCAGGGCTCCCGCATGGGTGGTTACTTCACCTCGTACTTCGCCCGTCCCTCTTTGTAGATGTTGCCGCCGTGGCAATCCTGGGCCACGATGGCAGGAAAATCGCGCACCTCTAAGCGCTGAATGGCCTCGGCGCCCAGGTCTTCGTAAGCGACGACTTCCGACTTGAGGATTGATTTGGCGATCAGGGCAGCTGCGCCCCCCACCGCCGCAAAATAGACCGCCTTGTGCGTGCGCAGGGCCTCGGCTACCTCCGGCCCCATCTCCCCCTTGCCGATCATGCCCTTCAGTCCCTGTCTAATCAGCGTGGGCGCGTAGGGGTCCATACGATAGCTGGTGGTGGGTCCAGCCGAGCCGATCGGCATGCCCGGCCTGGCTGGTGATGGGCCGACGTAGTAGATGAGCTGCCCCTTCACGTCAATGGGCAGCGGTTTGCCCTCAGCCAGCAGGTCCACCAAGCGCTTGTGCGCTGCGTCCCGCCCCGTGTAGATGACACCAGTTATGAGCACACTATCGCCCACGCGGAGCTTCTCCACCTGTTCGTCCGTGAGCGGCGTGGTTATCCGGATTGCATCTGCCATGGTTGACTCCCTCATGCGTTCATGGTGTGCATTGCAGGCGCTCAGATGACCGCCGTCTTGTGCCGGGCAGCGTGGCATTGCGTGTTCACCGCCGCCGGCAGCGAAGCGATGTGGCACGGATACACTTCCACATGAACATCGAGCGCAGTGGTCCGGCCACCAAGCCCTTGCGGCCCGATGCCTAACTTGTTGATGCGCTCCAACAACTCCACTTCCATGTCGGCATAGAAAGGATCAGGGTGGCGCTGCCCAATGGGTCGCAGCAACGCCTTCTTAGCCAACCATGCGCACTTTTCGAAGGTGCCTCCAATACCCACGCCCACGATCACCGGCGGACAGGGGTTGCCTCCAGAGCGGCTCACGCGGTCCACGACAAAGTTCTTCACCCCCTCCAGGCCATCGGCCGGGCGGAGCATCCGCACCTCGCTCATGTTCTCGCTGCCTCCCCCTTTGGGGGCAACGGTGATGGTGATCTTGTCGCCCGGCACGATTTCCGTCCAGACCACAGGCGGAGTGTTGTCCTTGGTGTTCACGCGACGCAGTGGATCGCCGACTATGGATTTGCGCAAATAGCCCTCGCCATACCCCTTGCGCACCCCTTCGTTGAGCGCTGCCCACAGGTCGCCACCGACGATGTGCACATCTTGACCGATCTCCACGAACAGGACGGCGAAGCCGGTATCCTGGCACATGGGAAACTGCCCCTCGCGGGCGATGGCGGCGTTCTCGATGAGTTGGTCCAAAATGGCACGGGCGGTAGGTGACTCTTCCTTTTCCCGGAACCGCTTGAAGCTCTCGATGACATCCTCATCAAGTTGGTAGTTGGCGGCAATGCAAAGGTCTGCGACCGTCTTCACGATCTCATTGACGTGCACGTCTCTCATAGCAGGTGCTCCTCGATGACCACGATCTTCGTCTCCTTGGGCAGGGTCTCCTTGCTGACCTCAAAGCTGCTGCCCTTGATGCGCTCCACGTTCCGCTTGCCTTTGAGAAACTCGTCGACCTTGTCCAAGGGGAAGCCGAGCACCTCGGTCTTGTAGTGCATGGGCACCACAATCTTCGGCTTCAGTGCCTCGACCACCTCCCACGCTTCCCGATGGTTGATAGTGAAGAATCCCCCGACCGGCACAAAGAGGACGTCCACGGCGCCGATCTCTTGCACTTGCGCAGGCGTGAGCGTGTGGCCAAGGTCGCCACAGTGGCAGATGCGCAGCCCATCGGCCTCCATCACGAACACGGTATTGTGGCCACGCTCTTTGCCGCCGGATTTGTCGTGAAAGGTGGCCACCCCCTTGAAGGTGATTCCCTTGGCCTCGTGCCGGCCAGCGCCCAGCAGCACCTGCGGAGAACCGGGTAGGTTCTTGTGCCCTCCGTGGTCAGGGTGGCTGGCATGGCTCACAAAGACCACGTCCACTACCTCCGTGATCGGCTTGTAACCGACCGCGCCGTCGTAAGAGCCGGCCACGTAGGGATCGCTGAGGACCTTGACCCCTTTGGCCGTCTCGAACAGGAAGGCATCATGCCCGAGCCAGGTAATCTTCATGGTCACGTCCCTCCTTTCCTCGCGGCTGAAGTCATGAACAAACAAAAAGGTGGGCCCGCATCTTCAGGAACCCACCTTCACACTTGTGCCGTCCATTGTTCAAGCGTACACGCTGACCACTTTCCTGTCTCTGCCACGACGCTCGAACTTGACTCTGCCGTCTACCAGCGCAAAAAGGGTGTTGTCTTTGCCAATGCCCACGTTAGTCCCTGGATGGATGTGCGTGCCGCGCTGGCGGACCAAAATGCTCCCGGCGGTCACCAGCTGGCCGTCAAAGCGTTTGACGCCCAGCATCTGGGGATTGCTGTCGCGGCCGTTTCGGGAACTGCCAACACCTTTCTTATGTGCCATGCTCTCAACCTCCTCGCGGTCCACAGCCGCTCACGCGGCGAGAATCTTTTCAATCTTCAGGCGGGTGTAGTGCTGCCGATGGCCCTTCTTGACCTTGTAGCCTTTGCGGCGCTTTTTCTTGAAAACGATGATCTTGGGACCACGGCCATGGGCGACCACTGTCGCCTGCACGGACGCCCCTTCGATGGTCGGTGTGCCCACGTGCACTTCCCCCTGATCGGCCAGCAAATAGACCAGGCCAAAGTCCAGGGTGGCACCAACCTCGGCATCAACCTTCGGGGCGATGATTTCAGCACCTTGCTCCACCCGAAACTGCTTGCCTGCTATGTCCACAATCGCGTACATGAAATACGGCCTCCGTCGTTCGTAGCTTTCGCGAAAAGCGGCGTAAATATAGCAAATCAGTACCTCTTTGTCAAGCTTTAAATGTGTCCGTGATGTCCGCGTTGGTCTTCTTGGAGATAACCCGGAACTCGTTCATGGGCAGCTTGGGTTCCGGCACCACAGCAATGTGCACCCGGAAGCGCCACATGAGTTGCCTGATCTTGCTCACCAATCCGCTCTCAAGAAAATCGGCCATCTCAGGGTGGACGCGCAGTTCCAGGCGGCGGAGACGGCTCTGCGAGCGGAAGCGCTTCAGCCAGCGCTCGATGCGCGTAGCCACGGTAGTCTTGGAGGTTACCCGCCCTGTCCCTTCACAGGTCGGACAAGGCTCGCTCAAGGCATAGAGCAGACTGGGACGGATGCGCTCGCGGGTCATCTCCACCAGCCCGAATTCGCTGATGGGCGCGACGTT
>JACIZP010000224.1 GCA_014359355.1 Calditrichota bacterium
GTGAGCTCCACCGTGTCGATGTCAATCCGTCCCCCACCGAAGGTCGTAGGCTTGCTACCGGGCCAAAGGTTGGCTTTCCAGTAACCCACTTCCAACCAGGGCGACCACCCAGTCCCATAGGGCACACGAATAAGCACTCGGAAACCACCGCTGTCGCCGGGTGCCGAGCCATTCCACGAGGGCAGGCCGACGTCGAACGGGAAGGGGGCACTCTGGACCTGAGTGACGAGGCTTCCACTCGTTGCGCCTTCGGCTAACTGGACTCCTCGCCCGTCCGGGGTGCGCACGATATTCACGATGCTGGTAGCCCCGGCCAGGAGCGAGTCCGCTCCTTCCAGGATAAACTGCTGATCCGGATAGGATGCACGTGCCCCTGGTACGCCCAGCCCAAGCAGAGCGACAAGGAGCAGCATCCCTTTGCGCCTTCTCAGCAAACCAGCTCTACCACTCCGTCTTTCCACGCCAACCATGTGGCCCTCAATTTCTCATGTTAACTGCGATGAGTGAGCACAAGATCGACACTCGCCTATTGCTCCGCCAGTCGTACCGTCTGGTCACAGCAGCCGCGCCTTTTTTCTCACCAGTGCCCGGTCTTTCCAGGTCGCCTTGCCGGTCAGGGTACGCACCATGGATTCCACGCCGATAAACGCCGAAGCGGTAATGACAGCCGGGTAAAGGCAGCACAGCCGCTTGGGCATTCTGGTGGCGGTTGCGACCATCAGCCACAGAAGGCAGTTGAGGCCGATCGTCACAAGCGCGGCAATGGCGGAACCGCTGAGACCTCCCCTCAACACACCGGAGAAGGCGGTGCCCAACGGGTGCCACGTGATGAGCATCAGCCATGACCAGACGAACACTGCCACCAGCAAGCGGTAGTTGAACAGAGCGAAATAGTTCTTCGCAAACCCCTTTCTCGCCTCGGACCAGCCCCGGTACATGCGAGCAGTGACGAGCTCGGTGGCGTTGACCAGGCGCCAACGTCGGCCAGCTTTCTTGATTCGCCTGGCCAGCTCCATGTCCTCGGTGGCGTGGTCGCGCACGGCAGCGTGGCCGCCGACCTGCTCGTATGCCTCACGCCGAATGAGCAGGAACTTGCCATTAGCCGCCACCAGCGCGCGGTTCTTGCGCAGCCAATAGGCTATGGGAACCGGGAGCAGGGTGAGGATGCTCCACGCCGGAAACGGCACCGTGACCAGCTCTCCAAAGCTGTGGATTTCCAGCCCGGTGATGGCCGTGAGCAGATCTGCCTCTGTCCTTTGCAAGGCAGCCACTGCCCGGGCCAAGGTCTCCGGGTGATGCCGCGTATCCGCGTCGGTGAAGAAGAGCAGCTCGCCGGTGGCGGCCGCCGCAAGTTGATGACAGGCCCAGGGCTTGCCGTTCCACCCCTCCGGCAAAGGATCGCCGTGCACCAGGCGGACGTGAGTTCCGCCTATCGCGCGCACCGCTGCAGCGGTTTGGTCTGCGGAGTCATCGTCCAGGACAAGCAGCTCAAAATCCGCGTAGGATTGGGCTGCCAGCGACGACACGCATGCAGCAATGCTCCCCTGCTCGTTGCGCGCCGGCACCAGAACCGAAACCCGCGGCTGTGGCGAATGGGGGCGAAAGCGAGTCAGACGAGGCAGTGCCCGGAGATTGACTGCGGCGATGACAAGCTGCACAGCCACGAAGAGCAGAATACGCCAGGAGTCAATAATGAGGCTCACGCCGTGCTCCTGCGTGCGCGCAATTCCCGCCGATGGGTGAACATGAGGAGAGCAAGGTTCGCCATGGCGGCTGCCAACAGAGGACCGGCACCGAAGCGCAGACCAACGAACAGCGTTGTCGCAGCCATTGCTGAAACCACCACCCAAGCGTCCGGTAGGCGGAGGAGGAACTTGGCCGCCGCGCAGGTGCCACCCAGAACGCAGGGAACCTGCCAAGCGGTGAGCCCGGTCCAGACACCGAAAGTAACGGCAATCCCCTTGCCGCCGCGACCTGCCAGCCACGGCGAAAAGATGTGACCCAGCACTGGCGCCATGGCGATGAGCGGCAGAAGCCATCCCCAACGCGAGGCCTCCGGCGCCGACAGCGGCCAGGTGGCCAATGCCACGGGAACTGCCCCTTTGAGAAAGTCCAGAAAGCCTCCAGCGAGTCCGATGGCCGGGCCTGCCGCCTTGATTGCGTTCGCTGCTCCAGGGTTGCCGTCGCCCACGCTGCGCACGTCCTTGCCCACCAGCAATCCCAGCCAGTAGGAAAACATGAGCGAACCGCTGAGGAAGCCAGCTGTTGTCCAGAGGGCGGTCGCCACTGCAGTCGGTTGGCCGTGCATGGTGTTCACCTCGGCCCCTTCAACGCACCAGGACGCAACGACGCGTCTGCTGCCAGTGTGCGGTGCGTGCCTGCACAAAATAGACGCCACTGGGCAGCAGCCTGCCCGCATCGTCGCGTCCGTCCCAGGTTAGCCGCTGCTCGCCTGAGGGCAACTGACCATCGCAGAGCACCGCCACCTGCTCACCCATCACGTCATACACCGCCACCCGCGCTTCCGTTGGTTCAGGCAGGAAGAGCGCCAAGGAGGTCGACGTGTTGCAGGGGTTCGGGTAGGGCTGGCTCAGCGCACAGGGAATCCCGCCCGGGCCGCCGCTCGCGACGGACACGCTGGTTAGGTGGGCCTCGTAGGCCTGGTGAAGAACCGAGAGCGCACGCGTCGCCAATTCTGCCTCGGCCTGGAGCATTACCTGCGGCGGCACCGCCGTGGCCCGCCACAACACCATCAGACTATCGGCGGTGGCGAAAATGGCATCTTCCTCCGCGAAGAGCTTGGGCCAGAATCCGCCCCCTTTGCCATCGCGCAGCTTGTAGGAGTCGATGTAGTTGTTGTTTTCCGCATAGTCGAACAACAAACTCTTGATGGCCAGTGCGGCATCACACAACGGGGCGGTCGGTTCGCCATCGGCGGCAGGAGGCGTGTTACCCACTGGCCAATAGGGGACGGCAATGGCGCCCGCCGGCTGTCCCAGGATGGCCCACATGGTACTCAAACGCGCCGGCTCACCTGCTCGCACGCCCTGGATGACGGCCGCCGCCACCGAAGTGGAGCGGCAGATGCTGAGGTAGCAGTAGATGTAGCCAAAGGGTCTGTTGCTTTGCCACCGTGCCGGGAAGGGCACTGGCACGGGATTGCTGTTAGCGTCAGAAAAGTCGCGCATTTGCGTCCGAAGGATGCTGCGATAGCCAAGCGTGTCCCCGGTCCAAAAGTCGGCAATCAGCTTAGTGGTTCGCCGGTAGCGTTCAATACCGCTGCTTCCACCACCGTGGAGGGCAAAGTTGGTGCGCAACACATAACCCTGAGGGGCGACTGAAGAGTCATTGGCGTCGTACTTCCAGTACTGCGTGCCGGCGGTCTCAAAAATGGCCGCAGCCCCGGTGCTGTCAATGACGGCAAAGTTTGCCTGGGTGGTGCGCCCGGTAAGGTTGGTGCGGTCGAGAAGGGTCTGGAACTCTGCCACCGACGCACAGGTGCCAAGCGCCTCCTTCATCAAGGTGCCATTGCCAGGACCGGCGGCAGCAGCTGGCAAGTCGCTTGACAGGGAGTTGAGAATGGCAAAGCCCTTTTCGTTCACGCCCATCCACGGAGTGGTGGATCCGGCGCTTACCACCGCTAAAAAACGGTAGGTAGAGCCGACCACCCACACGACCTCATTATTGACCTGGTCGGCGTCTCGGGTTTTCCACACCAAGGGACGCCCATCAGCGGTAGCCCGGCCAGAGGCCACGCCGATGGTGCACTCCTCCAGTTGCTGTTTGGGCAACTCCTCCCATGGCCCTCCAGCTGGGGCCATCGCCATGACCCCTGCCAGAACTATGCCCACCACGATGGTGGGGCGCATCCTCATCCTCACCACCACACCTGACCACGGGCTTGTCCTGACCATTGACAGGTATCGTGCGTCTGTTGCCGCGTCGCAAGCAGCAAGACGTCGTAGGTCCATTGTGGCACAAGGCCTCCTCTGCTATGCCATGGAACTGCAGGTGCCAGAATCTTCGCCCTCAGGTGCTCAGGCTTGACAAGCTCCACCCTAGCTGCACCGCGCCTTCGCCACCTGGCTGAGCTACGCCGGGAATCGGCTGATCACCGCACCATCGTCACCTTCCGGATGAAACGCGCAAGTTCCTGGCCTTGCTGGTCGTGAACCTCCAACAGGATCAGGTATACCCCGCTGGCCAGTTCCCTTCCACGTCCATCCTTGCCATCCCAACGCACGGCTCCGCGGCCTGAAGGCTGCCTGCCGTGCAGGAGGGTACACACCTCCTGCCCGAGCAGGTTCCTCACCGTCATTTTCACCACTGCAGGCCGCGGCAACGAATAGGCGATTTCGGTTTGGCCATTGAAGGGATTGGGGAAACACGGATAGAGGCAGTATGAGTCAGGAACTTCCTGACCGCCACTTACTGCAACCGAGGTTGCCAACCCATCTTTGACCAAGACATCATCGATGTTCCAACCGCCCGCCACGAGGTTGTCGCCGTTGGATGTGAGTCCAAAAGAGACCACCACCTGGGGATTGCCGTCAGCAATGGCCGAAATGTCCACAAGCTGGACCGTCCAGCAGCGGTCAAAGAGCCCTTCTGGAGGACTTGTCCAGACCACCTGGTCATTCACCAAGACGGTAGCAACGTCGCCGGCGCGCACATTGAGCCATCGCATGAAACGTAGCCCCACCTTCTGGTAGCGGCTGCAGTCGATGGTTGGGGAGTTCAGGTAGCAGTTGACATTGGCTTGGTAGGATCCGTCCCAACCTTCGCCTCCCAAGTCGTTGCCCCAACAATACTGACCCGAATAGGCTGAGCGGGGATCTTGCCCGCTTGCCTTTCCTTGGGGAGTTCCCCACTGCCAGTCGTCCTGGAGATTGGATGGGTTGCCCCGCACCTCATGCCACCAGCGGCTGTCGGCCACCTCCAAGTCGTCGAAAAAACCTGCTACACAGGCGTAGCGGAAGGACTCTATGGCGGTGTACTTTTCTGCGCTAACCAACGTCAGACGGAAGTGGGCCACATGCGCCGCTGGCGCGGCAGCTGGCAGCTCAGCCCTAAACAGAAAGACCCCCGCTTGGCCGGGCTCAATGGCCTCTACCGTGTCCATGGCAACGGGCAATCTCACCCACTCACTCGCACATGTAAGGGTGCCGCGTACCTTGGTGGCGGTCATGCCGCCGTGGTTTGCTACCACTACTTTGAGAGCAACCTCCTCCCCTGGTTCCAGTGCGCCATTGTCGTTGGCCAGACTGTCCCCTACCACTACGCGCGCGTACTGAAGCAAGGGAGCCTCGATGTCCAGGAAGAAGTCGAGGTCGAGGCTCAGTCCGCCCGCGTCTCTGATCTGAAGCTGCAAGGGGAGCTGAAAACCATGTGGGGTGCGGTAGAACACCCGCAGCACAAAGCTCTCCCGCGGCCAAACGGTCGTATCCACAGGGAGGTCTCCGTATGAGACTGTCCCCTTGAGCACCGTGCCGTTGGCGTGTTGGGCCACCAGGGTCGCGGTGAGGTTCTCGGCCGGGTTCCTGCCCGTATTGCGCAGCGGGATGCGCAATTCAATGGTCTCTCCCGCTTCCACCCTCCCGTTGCCGTTGCCTGCGCTCGCCCCTGAGCTATCGTCGTCCACTATTATTGCGCTGATGCTGGGCAATGCGGCAGGCGGCAGCGCTATGTCGACCAAGCTCCACCCGGCGCTGGCCACCGTCACCTGCTCGCTGACAGGCAGAAACCCTGGCGCCCAGGCACGCACCGTGTAGCCACCGGGTGCAGCAAAACGGTGGAAGCGGCCATAGCCCGCCTCGGCCCTGCGCGGTGTCATCCCTGGGCGGTCGTACTCAAGGATGCTGACCTCTGCGGCCACAGGCGCGCCCGTCTCTGCATCCCGTACGTGTCCGTACACGCCGGGACCAGCTACCGTTTTCTCCAGCAGGTACATTGCCCCGGCCAAGTTGTCGGCAGCCACCCGGCGCGCCACCGGCCCGGGGGGAATAAACTCCGTCCCCGTTTCGATGAGAAGCTCGTAGACCCCTGCCACGGCAAATGCCCACGGGTAGCTCTGGTTGGTGGCATTTGTGCTCCCTCCCGGCTGGTAGAACCCGCCCCCCAGACGAGGGATGCGATTGGCAACTGCCGCCGCAAAGGCGTCCAACAAGGGCGTCTCCGGTATGGTGGAGCCGTATACACCACGCGCATAGTAGATTTCTTCAGCGTAGCTATGGTAGGAGATGGAGCAGAGAAAGCGCTCCCGCAACACCAGATCGCGCTTGGCTTGCGTCTCCGCCTCCGAGAAAGGAGCCGGACCTCGATACGTCCAGCTCGTCATGTCCCCAGAACCACCCTCCGTCCACCGGTAGTCGTAGTTGCGGTTTAGGTCGACGCCGTCGAAGCTGACATCAAAGCGGCCGTTGCCGTTGTTGTCCCGCAGATTCTTTCGCCACCACGGGCTGCCCAGGTCGTTATCCACGATGTACTTGTAGCCCTCAGGATTCAGAATGGGGGCAACCCAGATTTCCAGCTCATTGACCGCCGTGGTAACGAGAGGATCCTTGCCATAGTTTTCCAACAGATGCCGGACAAGAAGCAAACAGCACTCCATGCCCAGCGGCTCGCGGGCATGGTGCATGCCATCGTAGAGGACGGTGAACTCGTCTTCATCAAGCGCGGCATTAT
>JACIZP010000225.1 GCA_014359355.1 Calditrichota bacterium
CTTCTCCTTAATCTGCCGCACGCGTTCCCGGGTCAGGCCGAGTCTGGTGCCGATTTCCTCCAAAGTGAGCGCCGGTTCTTCGTCCAGGCCGTAGTACAGGCGGATGATTTCCGCTTCGCGTACGGTGAGGCGAGCCAGGGCAGCCTGGATCTCTTCTTGCAGCGACTCGTCTACCAACGGGGAATCTGGAGCGGGGACGTCAGGGTTGGCGATGGTATCGAGAAGTAAGGTGCCGTCGTCGGCGTAGTAGGGTGCGCTGAGCGAGATGTGCCGACTGGCGAAGCGGAGGGCGTCGGCCACGTCCACAGGGCTCATCTCCAAGGCCCCTGCCACCTCCTGCGGCGAGGGTTCGCGCTCGTATTCCTGCTCCAGCGCGGAGAACGCTTTGCCGATGCGCGTGAGCGCACCCACACGGTTCAGGGGCAGGCGCACAATGCGCGATTGCTCGGCAAGTGCCTGCAGTATCGCCTGACGGATCCACCACACCGCGTAGGAAATGAAGCGAAACCCACGGGTCTCGTCAAAGCGCGTCGCCGCCTTGATAAGCCCCAAATTGCCCTCGTTGATGAGATCGGCCAACGCCAACCCTTGGTTCTGAAACTGCTTGGCGACGCTGACCACGAAGCGAAGGTTCGCCTTGGTCAGACGCTCCAAGGCCGCAGTATCGCCTTGCCGCGCCAAGCGCGCAAGTTCGACCTCCTCGGTGGGCGAAAGGAGAGGTTCCCGCGCGATCTCCCGGAGGTACCTGTCCAAGGAATGGCCCTCCGCCCGATCGTGGCGTTTCTTAGAGGATGGCATTGGGACCTACCGTTCATGACCCATGCTTTGCAGCCTGTTGGAAATATAGGTAATCGTCTGCTCTCCGTCAACCGGTTTCTCAGGCACGCGACCCTTATTAACTCGTGCCTTGGAGCCGAAAAAAAAGCAAAAAAAGACTTGCATTTTTCAAGAAAATGATTATCTTTGTGAGCGCAGTAAGGTAGTCAAGAGACCGCAAGGTGGGTATGAGCCGAGTCACGATTGCGCTGCTGATCAGTTTTGGCTTGCTGAGCGCTCTTTTCGCGGGCGCGGTCATCTCCCGCTTTGAGGCGGAGCCTGGGTTGAACAAGGTTACCCTCCGCTGGACCACTGCTGCAGAATCCAACCTCAAGGGATTTGAAATCGAACGTGGCTTGGACGGGAAGAGCTTCCAGGCTGTAGCCTTTGTCGAGGCCGCGGGGAATTCCTCATCGCCGCGGGACTATGCCTACGAGGACCGCACCGTGTTCAAGTCCAGCGGCAACACCTACTACTACCGCTTGAAGCTGGTCAATTTCGACGGGAGCTTTGTCTACTACGACAAGGTGGTGTCGGTATCACCGCAGATTTCCAGCGTGCGGCACACCTGGGGAAGCATCAAGGCGATGTTCCGCTGAACCTACCTCCGAGGGTCGAATCAACAGGCACTAGCAGGACAACCAGCTGGGCATGGTAAGTCTGTTATTGCTCTTCCTTGAAAAATGTACGGCAAGGCGAGTTAGGTGGTCAGAACCGCATCAGCGATTCTTAGGGGCGTGCAGTAGTATCCCCGGCGGATCCGCACAGCTTTGGGTAGACGCGCGGGTCGGTGGCGGGGGAACGGAAGCGCGTGCCCGCAAGGGGCAGGCGGCGCCTCTGATGCTCTGGGCCAGGGCAGGATAGTGCTGACAGTTTCCACTCGGAGTGGACCCCCGAAATGAAACCATTGGTGCTCACGCTGATGGCGGCGCTTCTTGTGCTTGGGTGCTCGACGCACCGAGAGGAAGAGGCGCCTCCCAAAGATAAAGATACCGTTCAGGTTGCCAAGGGAGTTCTTTCGACTCCAGAATACGTCGTCGTGGAAGAAAATGATCTGAGCTACGGGGCTGTCAGACGGGCACAAGTCAAGCTTCGAGTGCCAAA
Source organism: Calditrichota bacterium (assembly GCA_014359355.1). Classification (NCBI taxonomy): domain Bacteria; kingdom Pseudomonadati; phylum Calditrichota; species Calditrichota bacterium. Next base: position 1,921 of record JACIZP010000225.1, read on the forward strand.
GGCACTGAAGGAGGAGGAAATAAGGGCCGTATGCGAGCAGTTGATTCCACGTTATAGGAAATCCCATTACAGTGCCGTAGTTTTCCATTTCTACCTGCCAGATGCCGATACTCGCGGTGCACACAATGCCGGCATGGCTGAGTGGGGTCCTCATGGCAGCTGGGATGGAGCGGCCGACATGAAAGCTGGCGACTACTCAAAGCACTCGCTGCGCGTGAGTGTCGCTAAACCTCCCTCCGGGTCATTTGAGGCCAGCATTCCCCTTGAGAAGAGGAAAAAGATATTTTACGACCTGGTCGCTGAGGAAGATAGACTTTATGCCCTGGGAGTTGACGATAGGCCCCGCAAGGCAAGGGCAGCGATTGCCAAAAGGTACAACTTGACGATTGAGGAAGTCCAGAAGATTGCTGCG
>JACIZP010000226.1 GCA_014359355.1 Calditrichota bacterium
GTGGTCAACGAGACCGATTATGACGTCGATTCGTTCTACTACCATATCGACTACCAGGAGCTGGACAGACTCGAGAAGAACGTCGGCCGGTTTCACGCCTACTGGCGGCGCGAGGCGCAAACGGCACCCGGCAAAAACTACACCATCCTCGACGCTGAGGGGTACGGCCACTTTGTGGGGTGTATCCTCAACATGCAGGGCCGCAGCGGGGACATCACGTTCCTGGAAGGGGATGAAATGATTTACGTGGACGGGGAGTCTACGCCTTCGATCTACGGCACTGGCACAGAGGACTATTTTACCAGTGGCTGGTATTTCAATCGCGGCACGTACGCAGGGCCGCTGCACGGCTGTATCATCAAGGACGAGGAGCAGGCCAAGGTCGTGGCTTATCGCTTTCATGTTGGCGACGCCATCCCCTTTCGCCGCAGCCTCCTGGTGACCATGGAGCACGGGCACGGCAATGAGGTGCCCAGTGACTACAGCAGCGTCGCGTTCTGGTATCAGAGGGAGCCGCACAAGACCCTGGCGCCGCTGCCGCCGCCCAAGGCCCGCATCCCCCTCAGGGTGATCGTGCCGCCGGGCGTGGTCGAGGCAGAAGAGCTGACAGCGCGGGTCTTGGTCGGTGATTGGGAAAAGGTTGCGCTCCGCACTGAGGAGATGACGGCGCACGGTGCCGAGTGGAGTAACGGCAAACAGTTGGCATGCACGGGCCTGGTAACCGGTGACCAGGTGGCCGTGACCTTTCCGGTTGCCATGTCGGACCGGTATGACGTCTGCTGTTTCATGACCAGGGGTCCCGCTTATGGCCAAGTGCGGATAGCGATAGCAGGGCACCCTCAGGAGGTTGTGTTTGACGGCTACGCCCCGGAGACGATGCACGCCGGTGCGGTGGAACTCCGCGACGTGGAGTTGGCTCAAGGCCAGCACTCCCTTGTGCTGACTAGTGTAGGGCGTGCGACCGAGGCGAGTGGCCAGGACATCGGCTTGGATTGCATTCTGCTGCGGCCGCGCCGGCAGTTTGTCGAGGAGTGGCTGCTCATCGGACCATTCGACGCCGGCGCGCAGGAGGATGGGGCCTATGGCCTACTCACCGTGTGGCCTCCAGAGCAGAAGATCGACCTCTCTGCCACCTACACCGGCAAGGGCGGTAAGCCCATTGCTTGGCGAAATGTGCGGGCGGACTCCACCGGCTTTGTGAACATGGATGCGCTACTGACGCCCAATGACTATACCGCTGCCTATGCCTTGACTTATGTCTATTCCCCAAAGCCGCAGACCGTCCACCTGCTGATTGGCAGCGACGATGGTGTGCGCCTCTGGGTCAACGATGTGCTGGTGCACCATAACCCCGCTCTGCGGCCCCCCGCGCCTGACCAGGATCAGGTGACGGTGGAACTCCGGGCAGGGTGGAACAAGCTGCTGGTGAAAGTGGTTGACGTGCTCGGTTTCTGGGGTTTCTATCTGCGTATCCCAGACCCTGAGGGCGAACTTCTGTTCAGCACCACGCCGAAGTGAGAACCTGCTCATCTTGCTGCGAGGAAGGAGCGATGAGGAACACGAGTGCTGGATTTGTCGCTGTTGCTGTATGTTGCACCTTAGCCTTTGGCCAAACGGATCAGGCGACGCGGGCTACCTTCTTAAAGGTCACGTTTCCCGCGCGAAGCGACACCGTGAGCGTCCCGCGCCTGCGCATTGCCGGGGGCACGCTGCCGACGGCCAAAGTCACCGTGAATGACCAGCAGGTGCGCGTTTACCCCAGTGGCGCTTTTGTGCATCGCGTCTCACTCGCCCCAGGCCTCAATCGGGTCGTGATTCAGGCAGAGGCCAATGGGCAGCGTGCGGCCGATACCCTGTCCATCTATCGCATTCCGCCGCTGCAGGTTTCGCCCTCCTCCCCGACGCAGATCGACACCAGCCTGGTAGAGCCGACCGTGGACATGGTCTTAGAGAATGGTGACCTGCTGCGCCTGCGGTTCAAGGGGAGTCCGGGCGGGAGCGCCAGGTGCAGCATCGAGCATCTGTGCAAAGACCTCCCCATGGTAGAGCTGCCCCCGGATGAGGCAGAGGGCATGGTGGGCATCTACCAAGGAGTGATCAGGATAAAGGCCGAGCGCTCTCTCAGGCCAACGCCGGTCAGGTATGAGTTGCGCGGCGTGGACGGCAAGAAGGCGAAGGCAGAGACAAAGGGCACCGTCTCGGTGTTGGACAGTGCCGTTCCCCTCGTGGCCGAGGTGACCTCCGAAACTCCCATGTGGAACGCCCCGCAGGGGGGTGCCATCCTCTGGACGCTGCCCGCCGGGCTGCGCGTGGAGGTGACCGGCAAGATCGGGGGCCGCTACCGCGCCCGCCTCTCCCCACAAGATGTCGTCTGGCTCAACGCCAGCGACCTGCGCATGCTGCCTCTCGGGACGAGCGTGCCCCGCGCCGTGGTGAGTTCCATGACGTGCACTGTGCTGGACGATCGCGTGCAGCTGGTCCTGGACATGACCGGCAGAGTGCCCTTTCGCGTGGAGCAGAGCCTGCAGCCTGCTTGGCTGGATGTCTACCTCTACGGCGCCCACCAGGGCCCGCAATGGCTGACCTACCCGGAGAAGCAGGTGGTCATCGAGCGGGTGAGCTGGACGCAGCCTGCAGAGGGAGTGTATCGCCTGCGGGTTGAGCTCAACCAGAGACAGCAATGGGGCTACAGTGTCAGCTACGGCGACCGTGGACTGGTCTTGGAGGTGCGGCGGGCGCCCCAGATTGCCAAGCCGCCGTCGAGCCCCGTAGCCGGACTCACCTTCGTTTTGGACCCAGGCCACGGCGGCGACGAACCTGGTGCCATCAGCCCCACAGGGATCATGGAAAAGGACGTCAATCTGAAGTGGGCAAAGGTGCTTGGGAGCATGCTGCGTAGCGCCGGAGCTCGGGTGGTGCTCACCCGTGAGGACGACCGCACCCTGAGCCTCAAAGAACGGGTGCTGATTGCCCAACAGGCCCGCGGACACATCTTCGTGATGATGCACAACAATTCCGTGGGCGAGGGTGCCGACCCAATGGTGCGCGGCACCAGCACCTACTACACGCAGCCCCACAGTCAGGACCTCGCCTGGACTGTTTACCCAAGGCTGCGCCAGATCGGACTGGCAGGATTCGGCAAGATTTATTCCACCTATTTCATTACGCGTCAGACAGACATGCTCTACTTCCTGGTGGAGGGAGCCTTCATGTCCAACCCCGAGGATGAGATGTTGCTGATGAACGACTCGTTCATCGAGCAAATGGCCAAGGCGGTATTTGACGGCTTGGAGGACTTTTTGCGCAAACAGGGGCAGTGAGCGCAGCCCACCACGGCTGAGGTTGTGATGGAGATGACACCCCGGGAACGCGTGCTCTGCGCGCTGGAGCATCGTAAGCCTGACAGAGTGCCCATTCAGGATTCGCCATGGGCAACCACCGTCGCTCGCTGGCACCGTGAAGGTCTACCCGAGGGCGTCAGCCCCGTGGAACACTTCGGTTATGCGTTCCGCGCCTATGACTTTGACATCTCCTTCCAACTTCCGGAAGTGGTGCTGGAGGAGACCGATGAGTACCGGATTGTCCGAAACAGTCTGGGGGCAACAGTCAAGAACTGGAAAAATGCCACTTCTACCCCCGGTTACCTCGACTTTGCGGTCAAGGACCGCCGCAGCTGGGAAGAGTACAAACCGTTGCTCAGCTGGAATGACCGGAGGATAGACTGGGCCTCAGCCCTTGCGCGCTTCAGGGTCGACAAGGAGGCCGGCTGGTTCTGCCATTTCGCCGGAGCCATGGGGTATGATCGCTCCCAGGGCTTCGTGGGCAGCGAGCGCCTGCTCATGGCCATGCTCGACGACCCCGCATGGGTGCGCGACATCTTTGCCGCGGGCGTGCAGCTGCTGATCGATGGTGCGGAGGAGATGCTGGGACGAGGCTTCGATTTCGACGGCGCCTTCCTTTACGACGACATGGGCTACCGCAACGGGCCTCTCTTCTCTCCGCAGATGTACCGCGAACTCCTCTTTCCTTTTCACAAGAAGATCGTGGACTTTTTTCACGGGAAAGGTCTGCGGGTCATCCTGCATAGCTGTGGCTGTGTGAAGCCTCTCATCCCAGACCTCATCAAAGCCGGGTTCGACTGCCTGCAGCCCCTGGAGGTGAAGGCGGGCATGGACCTGATTGAGCTGAAGAGGCTCTATGGCGAGCGCCTGGCCTTCATGGGGGGCATTGACGTGCGGCTCATGGCTCTGGACGACCTCGCCCCCCTGGAGAAAGAGATCAGCACCAAGTTCGCCGTGGCCAAGAGCGACGGAGCGTACATTTACCACTCGGACCATAGCGTGCCGGATGACGTGAGCTTTGCCAACTACTGTCGTGCAATGGAATTGGTGGAAAAGTACGGCGACTATTGAGCCCCAGCGAGGTGAGATCATGAGTACGACGCGGATAGGTTTCATTGGCCTGGGCATAATGGGAAAGCCCATGGCGACGAATCTGTTGCGTGCTGGCTACAAGGTGACGGTGTACAATCGGAGCAAACCGGCTGTGGATCTGTTGGTCAGCCGCGGTGCGGAAGCGGCCCCGTCGCCCCGTGCCGTGGCCGAACGCAGCGATGTGGTCATCACCATGGTGACCGATTCGCCCGATGTGGAGGCCGTGATCTTGGGACCCGAAGGGGTGTGCGAGGGCATCCGTCCAGGGATGGTGGTCATCGACATGAGCACCATCTCCCCGAGCGTTACCAAGAAGATTGCTGCAGCGCTCAAGGAGCGTGGCGTAGCCATGCTGGACGCACCGGTCAGCGGCGGCGATACCGGCGCACAGGCGGGCACCTTGGCCATCATGGTCGGGGGCGACAAGGAGGTCTTCGAGCGTTGCCTGCCCATTTTTCAGGCCATGGGCAAGAGCGTTGTGCACGTCGGGCCCAATGGCATGGGCCAGATGACCAAGCTCTGTAACCAGATCCTGGTGGCGGTGAACAACTTGGCCACCTGTGAGGCGCTCCTCCTGGCCAGCAAGGCCGGCCTTAACCCGCAGGTGATGATCAATGCGGTAAAGGACGGCGCCGCCGGTTCATGGCAGTTGGTGAACCTGGGGCCGAAGATGATTGCGCGCGACTTTGCGCCAGGTTTCATGGTCCGGCTCCAGCAGAAGGATCTGCGCTTGGCGTTGGAGGTGGCGCGTGAGCTGCACCTTCCTCTGCCGGCCCTCAGCCTGGTACATCAACTGTTTGCCAGTTGCCAGGCGGCCGGTGAAGGAGAGGAAGGCACGCAGGCGCTCATCAAGGCGCTGGAGCGGCTTGCCCAATACCGAGTAGGTTAACGACTCACCTAAACAGAACGCCAACGGGAGGCTACGACGGAGGATGAGACTTGGGCACCTGACGTTTGTCGCAGCTGCCGTGCTGACACTCTCTTGCGCGCGTCCCGACCGGGACTTTTACAAGACCGGCGAGCCACATCTGCTGGCGGAAGGCATCATCAGCACCGCCCAGTGCGAGACCAAGTGCTGCCTGACGCCAGATGGGCGCACGCTCTTTCTTGCCACCATGGGGTGGGACCCTCAGGACAGTCTCAATCAGGACATCTACTTCAGCCGCTGGCAAAAAGGGCGGTGGACGGCGCCACAGCCGGTTCCTTTCAACACCCGGTGGCAGGAATTTGACCCCGCGGTTACCCCAGATGGCAGGTGGCTTTACTTCTGCAGTGACCGCCCGGGCGGTCTTGGGGGCGCAGATATCTGGAGAGTGGCACTGCACGAATATGGCTTCGGGGAACCTGAGAACCTCGGCATGGTAGTCAATAGCCGAGGTGATGACTGGGGACCCGCCTTTTCCAGCGACGGGCGGGTGATGGTGTTCTCTTCAGATGGGCGTGGTGGCGCTGGCGGGCATGACCTCTTTCGCAGCGCGTGGAGTGGCAAGCAGTGGGCCTCTCCTGCCAATCTCGGCCGCCAAGTGAATTCTCCTCAGAACGATTTTGACCCCTGTGTCATTGGCGCGATGGAGAGGATTGTTTTCGCCTCCGATCGGCCTGGAGGACACGGTGGCCTTGACCTCTGGGAGACGAGGCACGAAAACGGTACCTGGAGCGCGGCCGAGGTGCTTCCCGCCCATTTGAATTCCCAGGCTTGGGAGTCGTGCCCCTATCTGTCGCCTTCAGGGAGTTCCTTTTACTTCAGCTCCACGCGAAGGACAGGCCTGCCCGCTGCAGCCGATATCTACGTCGTGGTCGCAAAATAGGAAGACACGAGGGCCCCACGGACATACACAAGCGGTGGGGCCCTCTGTCCCTTTCACGAGCGACGAACGCGCCGCTCCTGACCAAAGAAGGCGCGCACCTTGGCTGCGATCTGTTGCGGGGTCATCTTATCGGCAGGTTCGACTGCTGCCACGCGCACCTTCAGGTCCTTCAAGCGCTCCATGTTCTTCTTTAGCTCGCCCTTGGCTGGGCCAGGGCCAAAGATGAACACTTCTTCGCAGCGGCGCAAGGCGTCCACTACCTTGTTGTAGTAGGCCTCCATCTGGTGCTTGCGTCGTTCCTCACGCTTGCGCTCGGCTGCCGACTCTTGCGGCCCGTAGGGGGTTGCGGAACGCGAGCCGCCCGTGACGCGAATGCGCGGCTCGACGTCCGACTCAATGATCCGCGTGCTCTCTTCCTTTCCGTCCAGGTAGACGATGGTGGCTTTCTGATGATCGATCCACAATCCAGCCTTCGTGCTCATAGTTCACCCTTCGCAATTTGCAAGTGACCACCACAAGTCTGGACCGTGTTGATAGCCACTAAACCAAGAGCGCGGGCATCGCAATCCCGTGGACACATGGTGGAAGCCAAAGTCGGTCGTTAACCTAAGGTGGGCTGCGGTCGGTAAGGGCAACACGTGGTTGCGCCATTGAGAACATGGGTCTTGGACCTGCCTTGGGGAGCGTCGCTCTCACGAACATCCTCCTTTCTGGCAGTGGTGTGTCGAGACCAAACTGGCGGCGCGATCCGCGGAGTTTCCTCCGTTACGTCATCGGGCCCAGGGGGATGAGCTGTAGAACGGGCGCCACAGGAGCGAGTGCTGCTGTCCGCAGCTCTCGCAGGACCGCCGGGCAATACAGGCGCACATGCCCAGCGAAGGAGCGTCCGCCCGCGGAGTTCTCGAGTCGCCGCGGTGTTGTTGCTGGCGTCGCCCCTCCTTTCAGCTGCCCGGCTGCGAACCCCACACCCGGAGGCGACTCAACACTCCTTTGCCCTGTTTGCCGCGCGGAAGCTCCAGGATCAAGCCGCTATCCTCGAAAAAGAACAAATCCCCGATCATCAGACCTATGGATTGCCGCAAGGGACGCCAATTTTGACGATAGGCCTGATTGTCGATGTGGGTACCGTCTTTGTCCTTGGTGACCAAGAGCACTCGCTCCGGATGCTGCCGATTGATCATGAACGGAGAGTGTGTCGTGTAGATAAGCTGATTCTTCGCGGAAAGGTCCTCGATGACTTTGACAAGGTCCTTCTGTCCGGCCGGGTGCAGGTGGATACCCGGTTCTTCCAGCAAAAAAATGTGTTCGTTGGCGCGCCCCTCGAAGCTCTGAGCCATGAAATGCACATAGAAGGACAGGTACCAACGAAACCCCAGACTCCTGGACTCCGGCGTGTCGAAGACAGTGCTGGCGTCCGTGACGTCGATGTAAAGCACGTCGCGGTTGACGTTGAGCTTGACTTCAATGCTTGGCTCTTGGGACCAGACTCGGCGCAATTGCTCGGTCAGCGCCCTGCCGGCCTCCTCGCGCGCTCGGCGTCCCCGTGAAGAATCCTCAAATGCCAGGTCCAGGTCCTCCAGGCCGGCGACCTTCAACAGGTTGCGCTCGGTGGCAAATCCGCTCTTGTTCTCCAGGAGGCTCGCCAAGTTCACCTCGCTCTTCACGAGGCGGATGTCCTCGAAGTAGAGGAGACGCGGCAGCGCATCGAGCACCCGCCGCACGTTGACGTCCTCCAATAGCTGCCCGCCAATGAGCACGCGGTAGTCCTGGAGGCTGGGCCCAGTCTTAACTACCGAGAAGCTCTGCGCCTCCTCGAACGCCTTGGATAGCACGCTCAGTTCCTTCCTGTTCTCGGCGCTCAGCGAGCTGAATTCCAGCTCCACCTCCGGGCACTTGCCTTCGTAGTAGTGGTTGGAATACTGGCAGGTGAGGGAGGTGTCGAACTGGGCATTGGGGGAAAAGGACTCGATGGCGCGCAGGATGTTCGTCTTGCCGGTCTCGTTGGAGCCGATGAGCACATTGATGCGCGGGTTCAAAACGGCATTGAGTTCGAGGATCGACCTGAAGGCCTTAATGCGCACACGTGATAGGATCATGGTGTTGCACCCCGTGCATGGGATTGCGAACCGCGTTCGGAAGCTCGCTCTGCTACAATATACGCAGCCGCGCGACGACTGTCAAGCGAAAAAACCAGGGCGCGCCCTCCCGCGTCTCCTGGTGCTCCATCCCACCAGAGGCACAATCGCGCGACTCCCTCAACCACGTGGCTGTGAGGAACTCTCGCTGGCCGTCCTCTGCGGGAAAAACGCGACAAGCAGGCCCCGCAAGCTGTACACGAACAGGGCGAACAGAAAGTACGAGGAGCTGAACTTTTCCGGCATCCCGTAGCGGAGTAAGGCGGACCAAAAGAGCAGGGCCAGAAGAGCCCAGAGCAGACGCCGGAACATAGTGGCGAGCCGACCAGGAATGCCGCGCCGCCGCAGGAATGCACCGTACCAGGCCATAAACAGGTCGACAGTGATGAGAAGCACCAGGCCCCCGAAAGTTGCGGACAGGATTTTCAGTCCCATGGGCTGCTCCTGTGCTCGAGATTGTTTGTGTGCCCCCCGCCAAACTCTGCCAGGCGCTAAGCGTCAGGGCTTGTGCTGCGCAACCAAGCGGCGCCTGCACAAGATGGTATCGCGCTTCCAGTGGACGTCGTCGCGTTCGGGGTAATCAGTAGTGTAGTGGAGGCCACGGCTCTCTTTGCGGCGCAGGGCGCAGCGAATGATGAGATCGGCCACCTGGGCGATGTTGCGCAGCTCAATGAGGCCTTCCGTGACCGTGGTGCGCTTGTAAAATGCCTCGATCTCGGCCTGGATGAGCCGCACGCGCCGAAACGCGCGTTGCAGGCGAAAGTCAGAACGCACGATGCCCACGTAGTTCCACATGAGCGTTTGGATCTCCTCCCGATCATGGGCAATGAGCACCCATTCCTCGCTGTTGAAGGTGCCCGAGTCATCCCAAGGGGGGAACTTTGGCAAAGGCTCGCGTGCGTCCTTGGCGAATTGCACCGCGTGCTCGTAGGCGTGATGGGCAAACACGACCGCCTCCAGGAGGGAGTTGGAGGCCAAGCGATTTGCCCCGTGCAAACCTGTGCATGCCACTTCGCCACAGGCATAGAGCCCGGTGAGGTTAGTGCGCGCCCACATGTCAGTCATCACGCCGCCACAGGAATAATGTGCTGCCGGCACGACCGGGATCCATTCTTTGGTCATATCAATCTTGTGGCGCAGGCAGGTTTCGTAGATGTGGGGGAAACGCGCCTTCACCGCCTCCGGGTCCAAGTGGGTGACATCTAAGTAGACGCAAGGCTCGCCCCGTTTCTTCATCTCTGTATCGATGGCCCTGGCCACCACATCGCGGGGTGCGAGGGAGGCCATCGGGTGGTAACGGCGCATGAAATCCTCCCCGTCGCTGGTGCGCAGAATGCCGCCGAAGCCGCGCACCGCCTCCGAGATGAGGAATGACCGCCCCGTGGCGTGCGGGCCGCGATAGAGCGAGGTGGGGTGAAACTGCATGAACTCCATGTTGGCAATGCGCGCCCCTGCCCGATAGGCCATGGCCACGCCGTCGCCGGTGGCGATCTCCGGATTGGTGGTGTGCAGGTAGACCTGTCCGCAGCCGCCAGTGGCCAGAACGGTCGCCCGCGCCACGAAGGGCGTCACTCGCTTGTGCGCCACATCCAAGACGTACGCTCCCCAGCAGTGGAGGCGCTTTGCCTTGGCCTCCACCTCGCGGCCGAGCTGGTGTTCAGTGAGCAAGTCAACGGCTACGTGGTTTTCCAAGACCTGGATGCGTGGGTGGTCTTTCACTGCAGCGATGAGTGCTCGTTCCACCTCGGCACCGGTGTGGTCGCGGGCGTGCACAATACGGTGGCGGCTGTGGCCGCCTTCCCGGGCCAAGTCGAAAACCGTCTTGCCACCCTCCTGCCGGACGGTGAACTGCGCGCCCCACTCCACAAGCTCGCGCACCCGCTGCGGCCCTTCCGAGACCACCATGCGCACCACGTCCTCGTGGCACAGGCCGGCGCCTCCCCGCAGGGTATCCTCAAGATGGATGTCGAAAGAGTCGTCTGGGGCAAATACCGAGGCAATCCCCCCTTGCGCATAGTTGGTGTTTGACTCCGCCCGCTCCTTCTTCGTGACCACCACCACGTCACCATGCTCGGCGGCCTTGAGCGCAAACGACAGGCCAGCGATCCCGCTGCCGATGACCAGAAAATCGCACCGCACGTCATTCCCATGCTTGCTTGCCATCAGGCTCTCCCTTTATCTTTCGGTCGTCGGCAGCAACATAGCACAATTCACGGCAAAAATCAAGTAGTTTTCGCAGCTGGCCCTGCCAGCGCTTGAAAGCGATGTGAAGGACAACCGTTGCACGGGTGAACAGGAAAGTGGGTGGGCAAATGGGGACGCGAGGATTCACCTCTGTGGGGCGAGCGTTTGTACTGCAAGGACAGAAATCCCCCTGGCGTGGCACTCAAGAAGGCGAGCCCCCATCCGGCAGTGCTTTGGGCTCGGCCGCGCCCAATAGATCAGGCGCCTGCGACTCGTACGTCCTGCTCGCCTCTGCCGATGAGGTCAAGTAGCTTCTGCTGACGCAGAGGGCGCCTGAGGATACCAGCCACACCCAGAGCGCGCGCCGCGCTCTCCCCGCCCTCCCAGTCCACGTCGGTTATGGCGATGACCCGACACTTTGGCGCGATCTGCTTCAATTCTTGCACCAGGTCCGCCCAGTCGCCGTTTTCGGTGTGTGAGTCAAAGCCGGAAGCCAGCAGGATGACGTCGGGGTTGAACTCCCGGGCCAAGGTCACCACTCGCTGGCGATCCTCGGCAATTTCGCACTCATGCCGACGGTGCAGCGCCAAGTAGGCCTGCATCTGTGACTTCAGGACGTCGTCCGCGATGATGATCCTCATTACCCTTTCCGCAGCTTGTGACACTTCCTTAACCGCGTCTATGCATAGGGGCATCATGCCCGATCTGCGGAGAGGGATGGTGTTGTGACAGGACTCCAGAACTCCTGCCACGAAGGAGACCCCTTACGGGAGGAATGGGGAACAGAGGCGAGAGGAGCTTCGGCTGCCGGACGGCCCTGCAACGGGAGAGTGTTGCCTTCCATCCCTGGGGGGAGAGGCCGCGAGGTGCGCTCACACCCCAGGTACGCGAAGCACCAGCTCTTCGGCATCGGCAGGGACTTCGGGCGTGTCGGGCATCGCGAAAGCTGTGCACTTGGGTGGTTTCCCCTGGCGAGGCACCCCGTCTTCCTGGCGCCAGCCTCAGTAGAGTCTTACCAGCTCTGTGCCCGGGTAGTAGTGGCTGAGGATGGCTCGGTAGTCGTAGCCCTGCGCGGCCATGGTCGTGGCCCCCACCTGGCAGAGGCCGACGCCATGCCCCCAGCCCGCGCCGCGCAGCACGAACCGCTGCACTCTGCCTTGCGTATCCACTTCACGCGCAACGTAGAAGCAGGCGCTATAGAGGTGCGTCTCAGAGAGGATGCGGCGGATTTCGAGTTCCTTACCCACCGTGAACGAATGTTTGCTGCCCACCACCTGCAAGCTCATCAAGCGGCCAGATGCACCTCGTCTTCCGGGGATCAGGTCGATCAGTTCGCCAAAGTCAATGCCAGTTTTGCGCGCGATGAGCTCTTGTAACTCCTGGCGAGTGTAGCTCACCTCCCACCGGAACAGCCGATTGGAGTCGCCAAGGCTGGCGGGCACTGGATAACGCTCGGTGTTGCAAAAGACATCCGGACTGCTCTCGATGAAGGCCCGCGCCTTTGCTTCGTCGTCGATGGGGAAAGACACGGGCTCTTTGCCGTCTACGAAGGGAACCAGGTAAGGCACGTGGCGCTCATCCCAGACATTGGCATAGTCTTCGGCTACTCCGCCACAGATCTTCGAGTACCGGGCGTCGCACACTTTGCCCTGGAAGAGGAGCACCTCGCCGCGGGTGTCCAAAGCTGCCCGGGTTGAGCGCTCCATGACGTACCCTGCTCCCCAGTAGCGCTGGCAGTGGTCATCAGCACAGAGGTGGAAGGGCTCGGCAGCGTGGTGCTTACCCATGGTGGCCAGCACGGTGGCGCGGGCAGCCACCGTTTGCGCGCGGAGCAGATTCTCCGGGCAATCGGTGGTCATCTCCGAGGAGTTGACGCTGGCAAGATAGTCCTCCATCAGCAGCTCGTCAATGGCGACCAAGCGCCCTTGATTGTTCACCGCCACCTCCAGGGTGCCGAAAAGCAGCTGGTCCTCCAAATGTTGCCAGTGAAACTCCACTCCCACTACCACATTGGCCAGGGTGATGACGCCTTTCCTGCCCGGGCGTGGCACAATGCGGACGACGTCCTGAAGGCGATGCCCCGCGCACTCCAACACGGCGCGGGGGGGACGTACGGCCTGCTCCACGACCAAGTAGACAGCCGGGATGCCATGCAGGCGGCGGAATTCGACGGCGTCCTTTTCCGTGGGAAAGGGCCCGGCGAGCACCCAATACTCCCGGTTGTCGACAGTGGAGGCTCCCACATCCACGACCAGCCCTACCTGACGGTAAGTGAGCGGCCAGCCTTTCTCGGCCTCTTTGGCTACCGCCTGTCGGGCGCCCAGCTCGTCTTCGCAGATGGCAAGGCGCACAAAGTAATCGATGTGCGCAGGGACCGATTCGCGGATAGTTATCTCATACGCGCGGTCGGCTGCTATCTCGCCGTGCACCTTCCCCTCGCGGTCGCACAGGGCGCATGGTTCGCTGCAGCGAAAGGTGACCTTGTCGGTGCCTCGGATCATGCCGATGCGGACAATTGGTTCTCGGCTGTTTGCAGGCGCTTGCACTGCGCAATCTCCTGTAAGCTATCTTGTCGTTTCTTGCCGTGGTGCCGCGGCGAAAAACATCCGCACGCCCCAGACCAGAACGATGATTGCTGGAATCAGCAGGCGCGGGCGCACATGGCCATGCCACAGGTACCACGGCGCCTGGTCAAATCCCATGTTGATCGCCAGCACAGAAAGGCCATTGTTGGTCGCATGGACGATGGCCGCCGGCAGCACGCTGTTACTCCGCCAAGCCAGGAGGCCAAGGAGGACACCGAAGATGAGAATCTGGATGCTGGTCCAGGGGTTCACGTGCAACAGGGCGAAGGCCAACGAGCAGAAGACAATCCCTCGGCTCGCATCGAGCGTGCGCTCGAAAGACTGCTGCAGAAAGCCTCGGAAGAGCATTTCTTCCAAAAGGCCCGCTCCCAAGACCGCGAACAGCACTACGGATAGACCTTCGGGAACGGAGCGGATGGTGAGTAGCTGCTTGACCTGGCTCACCAGGCTTTCGGGCATGGGGAAGAGTAGGTTCACGATGCGATCGAGCTCGTCCATGACGATGGCAGCAGCCACGCCGATCAGCAAGCCAAGGACCAGGTGCGAAAAAGCCGCCCGCCGCAAGCGAAAGACCGCCGCAAAAGGATAGCGCCCGGCAGCAGTCACGATCAGGGCGGGGACGATGATGGAAACCTCGGCGGCCAACAGCAGACTCTTCTGAAAGAAAAAGGCCGCTCCCACGGCGACCAGCATCATGAAAACCATGGTAATGACAATCACCGCCACACTCAGACCCAGGCTTGGATGCGGATGAGGGGGCAGGGGTGTGTGCTCGGGTGTCTGTTCCAATGCAACTTCCTTTCGTCGGTGCTCGCCACTGACCAGGCTACGGCAGATGCCTTGTGTTTTGCGGTCTGTCACCTCGTGAATGCGCTGCTGCTAGGCGGCCCACAGAGCCACCGACCTCATGCGTAACGGTCGCCCAGCAGGCCAGGGGGAGGAGATCCCTGGCGCCTCGTCAGTCTGGCAAAGTGGGCCAGGATAATGCCGGCAGCTACCGCCACATTCAAAGAGTCGCCTGCCCCGTATCGCTCGATGCGCACCCCGTGGTCACACAGCTCCGCCAGTTCGGGATCAACGCCGCTGGCTTCGCCACCCAGCACTACCACGCCGGCCTGTGCGGAGACGATTTCGTCCAGCGCAGCCGGCGCATGCATATCCGCATAATAGAGTGCAAAGCCCCGTTCTCGCAGCTGCGGAAGAGCGGCGCGCAGGTCGACCTCGTCGTACACCGGCACGTGGAAGATGGCGCCAGCAGTACTCCGCACGGTCTTGGGGTTGGTCATGTCCACAGTCGTGCGATCGCAGAGCAACCCTTGCACGCCGAACCACGCACAGGTTCTGACGATGGTGCCAGCGTTTCCAGGGTCAGCCACCCCGTTCAGCGCCACGAGTATGCCGCGGGCAGCAAGTTGTTCCGGCGCAAACGGCTCATAAGGCCAGCGGGCTACTGCTACCAGACCCTGGCTCTGCACCGTGTCTGCTATCGTGCGAAAGGCGCGGCGGTCTGCAGCCAAAAGGGTCACGCCAGCCTGCTCGAGGGCCTGCAGGAGCCGCACAGCGCGCTCCACGTACATGGCCTGTGGCGCCACGACCACGGCCTCGAGAGTCGCACCCGCTGCCAAGGCTTCCTCAATGCAGCGCACCCCCTCCACCAGAAACTTGCGGTCGCGCGTGCGGTACTTCTTGATGAGGAGCAAGCGGTAGTACTTGAGCTGATTCTGGGAAATCGGTACTGCCCGTGGCGCGTAGGGATGAGCCACCTTCCCTCTCCGTCGCTCACTTGTGCGTCAGGGCGTTCAGCCTCTTGGTCACGTTCTCCACCACCTGCTCTAAGCGCACCATCTCCTGAACGCCACTGGCCATGTCCTTGACGCTGACCGCCTGTTTGGCCACTTCTTCCTCACCGACGATGAGGACCACGCTTGCCCCTATGCGGTTTGCCTCACGTAGCTGTGCCTTGAGGCTTCGATCACCGGGGGCAAAGGTGGTTGCCACCCCGCTTTCGCGCAACGAGAAGAGGACCCGCAGGGCCACCAGCCGAGCGCTTTCCCCCTGCGACGCAACAAAAACCTGGGGCTTGGGCAGCGTCGGGACCGACAGGCCTTGTTCTTTCATGCTCAAAATGATGCGTTCAATGCCTGAGCCAAAGCCGATGCCAGGTGTGGGTGGGCCGCCAAGTTGCTCGATCAGCCCGTCGTAGCGCCCGCCGCCACACATGGCGTTCTGGGCGCCAATTCCTTGTACCCAGACCTCAAACACCGTCTTGGTGTAGTAGTCAAGTCCTCGCACGAGCCGGTGGTTCAGCGTATAAGGCCGGCCGAGGAGCTCCAGGTACTGGCGCAGCTTGGCAAAGTGGCTCGAACAGTCGGCACAAAGGTGCTCCAATAGCGGCGGGGCATTGGCGATGATCGGTTGGCAGGAATCGACTTTGCAGTCCAGCACGCGCAGAGGACTACGCTCCAGCCTTCGCTGGCAATCGGGGCAGATCTCCCTAAAGTGGGCCTGGTAGTATTCCCGCAGGACCTTGAGGTAACCCGGTCGGCATTGGGGACAGCCCGTGCTGTTCAACTGGAAACAGAGCCCCTGGAAGCCGAGGTCGGCGTAGAGCTGCCAGGCAATGGACATCACCTCCACGTCTATGGCGGGATCCTGTTCGCCCAATGCCTCCACGTTGAATTGCGTGTGCTGGCGGAAGCGGCCTGCCTGTGGCCGCTCATAGCGGAAAATTGGGCCGATGGAGAACAGCCGCACCGGCTTGGGACGCGTGTGCAGTCCATTCTGCAGGTAGGCGCGCACCACCCCCGCAGTGAACTCTGGCCGCAAGGTCAGGGAATCGTGCCCCCGATCTTCGAAGGTGTACATCTCCTTTTCGACGATATCGGTGCTTGCCCCAACTCCCCGTTCGAAGAGCTGCGTCTGCTCGAAAATCGGCGTGTCGATGCGCTCGTAGCCGTACAGCGTACAAATGCGGTAGATCTGCGCCTCGATGTGACGCCAATAGGGTTGCTCCTCGGGCAGCACATCGCGGGTGCCCTTGACCGATTGGTACTTCACAACAGTCTCTGCGCCTCGTGATGTTGGTCGACCCCTTGCGCCAGAAGGGGCGTGTTCAGATGTGGTCTAACATTTCGTGCAGAATTGTGGCGGCACGCCTGCGGTAGCGCTTGGGCACAAGTAACACCGCTTCTGAGCCGACGGCACTTGCGCCCTTGCTTCCCAAGGCCCCCGAGATGACGTCTTGCCGGATCACTGCCGGGATGCCGACGCGCGCGAGCGCCTCCCGGACCATCTCCGCGTAGACCGGTCCTGGCAGGGAGTGCAAGGAGACCCACTCTTCCTCGGAGGCCTCAACAACCTGTGGCTCTTCCACCAGCGGTTGTCCGCAGTCGGGGCAGACGGTGCTTCCTTGCACGTATTCATATCCGCAACTGGGACAGAAAGGCATGGCTCTGACTCCTCACGCCGGGCACTGCACTACGTGCCGAAACAAGCGTCCTCTTCCTTTTCGATGGCGGCCAACACCTCTTCCGGGGTCTTAGCCTTGATGAGCCGGGCGCGAAACTCAGGGCGATGCATGAGGCGCGAGATGTGACTGAGCGCCTTCAAGTGGGGTCCTGTTTGGTCGTACGGTCCTACCAAGAGAAACACCAACCGCACCGGCTTGTCGTCAATGGACCCGAACTCCACGTCATGCTCGGTGACCCCGAAGGAGGCGACCAGATTCTTCACGCCGTCAGCTTTGCCGTGGGGGATGGCCACCCCATCGCCGACGCCAGTGCTCATCACCCGCTCGCGATCCAGCACCGCCTTCAATACCTTCTCGCGGTCCTCAATCTTGCCGGCCGCATATAGTGCGTCCACCATCTCCTCGATGAGCTTGTCCTTCTCTGTGCTCAACAGAGGGATGCGGATAGTGTCCTTGCTCAGTATTTCTCGCAGTTTCATGCTCCCACTACTCCCTGAAAATTCGCCACAAATTTATAACAAAATCTGAAGAATGCAAACTCTTTCTCTCCTGCCCTGCCAGAATCGGTTAACCGTAGTTCTTTTGGCGGAAATGCGCAGGGTGGTAGATTTTCCGTAAGGATAGCGTGCACCGTCTGTTGGTGCCAGTGGGTCACCACCCCAGGCTCGAAAAGGAGGGAAGAATGGACCGGGTACGCGTATGGCTGTGTGGGACAGCAGTGGTCATGGGGGTTGCTCTGGCAGCAATTGGTGGGTCATGGAGTAGTTCGGCTGACGACAGTGGCAAAGAGCTGCGCTTCGCCGTGCTCGGGGACAACCGGCCGGGGACGCGCACGGCACGGCAACCCTATGTGCACAAGCTGCTCCTCAAAGAGCTCAAAGCCCGGAAGCCCATCGCCGTGCTCAATACGGGCGACATTATCGTAGGCGGCACTGATGACAGTCTGACCCTGCGCCGCATGTTTGAAGAGTTCATGAAGACTGTGTCGCCCCTTGAGGTCCCTTTGCATGTGGCGCCAGGCAATCACGACTATTTCAACAGGCCGAGCCGGGCACTGTTTGCCGAGATGGTTGGCAAGCCGTACTACTCCATGGACTATGGCAGCTGCCACTTTGTGATCCTCTGTTCGGAGGAAGAGGGCCACGTGTCCCGCCTTTCCCGCGAGCAGTTCCTTTGGCTGAAGAGGGATCTGGAGGCCCACCGACAGATGCCCCACCTTTTTGTCTTCGTCCACCGTCCACTCTACCCTGTTGGTCCACATGCCGGCGATTCCTTTGACAAGTACCCCGCGCACAGAGACAGCCTTGCCGCACTTTTTTTGGAGCATGGGGTGGACATTGTCTTCGTGGGTCACGAGCATTTGTACCACGACGCCACGTACGGCGGTCTGCGCCAGGTCATAACCGGCGGAGCCGGCGCGCCGCTCTACGCGCCTCCTGACTCCGGTGGCTACTTTCACTTCATCATGGTGACGGTACGCGGCAAGGAGGTGCTTACCGAAGTCGTACGCGTTGATGACCCTTATGAAAAGGCCGAAGAGGCTTTCAGGCAGAGAAAGCCTGCCGAAGTGCTCAACCTGATGGACGAGGTGCTAAATGACAGTCCTGACCAAAGCGATGCGCACCTTTACAAGGCAGTGGCCTACCTTCAGGCGCGCGAGCCTGGGAGAGCCGCCGAGGAGCTGGCGGCCTTCCTCAAAGGTGAAGGGCGTGTCGCTGCCGCCTATGAGCGCGCCGGGCGAATGTTGCTCAAGCATGGGCTATGGGAACAGGCACGTGCCCTGTACCGCGAGTTCGCCAACGACAAACCCGCCAGTCCGGAGGCCTACTTGGGCCTGGGTGAGAGCTTCTTCCATCTGAGTTACGCCGATTCAGCCTCCCTTTGTCTTGAGCGGGCAGTGGAGCTGGATTCGCTGGCCCCCAAATTGCGCTTCCTGGCAGGGCAACTCTATGAAAATGGCAAGAAGGTGGTGGAGGCAATAAGGCACTACCAGGCGGCTGTCCGCCTCGGTCCCGAGACCAGCTATGGCCTGCGTGCGGCCAAACGCCTGGCGGAGCTCAAGCCAGGGCAGTGAAGGCGCCCCTCCCGGTGCGGTCCCGAATGACAGCGCCGAGCCCTTACAGATGGCATGGCGTTTGCGCTTTGGTGAGCAGCCGTGTCGGGCGGGCCTGGCTCCAGAATCTACCCGTGGTAGGCAGGCGCGCCTGTGGACACCGCGAAAATGAGGGGAGTCTATCTGTCCGTTTTTCAGAAAGAAAGCACGCCGCGGAGATGCCTGACGAGCGCGCAGGTGCAGTGCTTACGCTGTGGCAGCGGCCCAGGGGCGCGCCGACTGTTCCGCGTTGAGCCATCGTATCATTTGTGAACAGGGGAATGCCTACCGCGGGCACACACCTCAGCGCAGGCGTTGGAGCATGGGGCGTGTGGGTCAAGGCAGATGGATTAACAGGCAGGAAATGGCTTCGGTTTTGCACGCAGGAGACGACTTTTGCGAGCGGAGGGTGCGATGAGGAGAGCATGTTTGTTCTACGCGCTCACAGCGCTTGTCGCGTGGGTTCTTGTGGGGCCCGAGGCGGCACAGGCACAGTCGGGCGACGAGCTGCTTGTGTCTAACGGCTGGGCCTTGCCTGGCGGCTTGGACACGCTGAGCATTAGTGTCAAGAACGCCACAGTGATCAAGGGGATGCACTTTAAGCTGGTTGACAGCCCGGACAAGCTGAAGGTTGTCGGCATGGAAATAAAGCCGCGCATTGCTTCGTTCCGGGTTGACACCACAAGCAGGGCCGGCGGATTTTGGGTGTTGATGGTCCCCGACACCAGTACCAGCTCGCGACTGACCGCAGGAAGCGGCGACATCTTGTGGGTCTATGTGCTTGTGGCTGCCAACGCTACCGGCGGCACAAACGCCAGCGTGGGCTTTGACAGCGTGCGCGCCGCGGCCAACGCCACCGGCAATCCTCCGCTTACCCTCGTGCAAAAGAGTGGCGTCTTCTGGTTCGGCAGGAAAGGGGACGTCATCTACAACGGGGTTGTGGACCTGTTTGACGTGCTGCGCATGATCGACATCGCCTTGCAGCGACCGCCTACACCTACCGCGTACGAGCGCTGGGCTGGCGACTTTGACGACAACGGCGCGGTGGACGTCACAGACATCGGCAAGGCCATCGACGTCGCCGTGTCCGGTTTGCCCAAGGCCGCCTCGGTAGGCGACGAGGCCCCTGGTGCATTTCGCGGGGCCATCGCCCTGACCAAGGGCCCTGAGATCAACCACCAGCAGTCCCAGGTGAGCATCGACGTAGAAAGCCCTGTGCCGTTGGCCGGCCTTGAGCTGGTCTTGCAGCTGGCGGCAAAGGACGTGACCGTCAGTGCGCCCTCGGTGTGCGGTATTGCCAACGCCATGTCTCTGGCCAGCAAGATGGCAGGCGACGGGCTGAACGTGCTCCACTACAGCCCATCCGGGGTGGTGATGCCCGCAGGCCGCGGAACGGTGGCGAGCCTTGTGCTCACCACCGCTAGGGACGAAGGCGAGGCCATTCCGCTGCAGGTGCTGCACGCGGTGGGTGCCACCGTCAGTGGCCAGCGTGTGGACCTGCTCTGGGAACAAGGGGCTCCGCGACAAGGGCAGGTTCCAGATGCTTTTGCCCTGCACCCGAGCCATCCCAACCCCTTCGCTGCGACCACGGTGATCAGCTACGACATCCCCGCACAGAGCAGTGGAGCCGTCGATGTGCAGGTAGCCGTCTACAACATTCATGGGCAGCTGGTGCGCGTGCTCGAGCGGAGCAGGCGTGAGCCGGGTCGCTACCTGGTGCAGTGGGATGGCCGCGATGAGACCGGCAATTCCGTCTCCTCCGGTGTCTACTTTTACAAGCTCATGGCGGGCGGCTTGACCCTGGTGCGGAAGCTCGCCGTCCTGAGGTAAGGCAAACGCGTCCTATGCCAGTCGGACGAAACAAGTGGTGAGGTGCCAGCAATGAAGACCAGAAGCCTTGCACTCGTGCTCGTGGCAATCTCCATGGCGCTCGCTGTAGGCCACGCGGCTATTGTCACGGACAACTTCAACCGCGCCAGCTTGGGCCCAAATTGGGCAGCACACGCGGCGTATCAAATCGTCAACAATGCATTGTCCAATACCTCCACCACGCCTGGGTGGAACTATTTAGCGGTGTTTACCGCAGTAACCAACCCCACCGAGGTGTCGTTCAAGTGGGCCACAAATGCCACGGTGGACGGCATCAACGCAGGCGGGATTGCCATCTTCCTCAACGCGCCGTCCTCAACGGCCACGGGCTACTGTGTGATCCGGCGCGGCGGCTACATCCTGCTCTGCCCGGTGGTCAATGGTGAGGTGAAACGTGACCAGCCCATCGACACCAAGCCGGTTGCGCTACCCAGCTATAAGCCAGGCGACGTCATCAAGGTTGTGGCTTCCACAGACGCCACCGGCCACCACTTTGACTTTTACATCAACGGTCTCTTCGACACGCGCGTGAACGACCCGCAGAAGACGTACGGGACCAGCGGCACACTCTACGCAGGCGTCAGCCTGTTTGGCAACTTGGCGAACGACATCGACGATTTTACGGTGCGTGCCCCGGTAATCACCGTCACCGCGCCCAATGGTGGCGAGAAGTGGACGGTCAACTCCACCTACAACGTCACCTGGACGTACTCAGACTACTCGGGGAATGTCAAGATCGAATACTCCACCGACTCCGGTACGTCGTGGAGCACGGTCGTCGCGTCCACCGGCAACACCGGCTCGTATGCCTGGAAGATCCCCAACACGCCCTCCAATACCTGCCGGGTGCGGATCTCGTCAGCCACCAGTGGCATTCCCACGGACATTAGCGATGCAGACTTTACCATCGAGCCGGAAACGGAGCAGATTACGTTGATTAGCCCCAACGGCGGCGAGACGTGGATTGTGAACACGCAGCGGCAGATCACCTGGAGCGCCACGAGCGTCATCACCAACGTGCGTCTGTGGTACTCGCTCAATGGCGGCGCGAATTGGACCGAGATAACCGTGGCGCCGAACACAGGTTCCTACGACTGGACGCTCCCTGCGCAGACTTCTACCACGGCGATGATCAAAGTGGAGGACGCCTTGGACGGTCTCCCCAGCGACCAGAGCGACGGAGTGTTTACCATTTCCTCCTTGGTCGTCCTCAGGGTGCAGAGCTCCAGCGGCGAACCTGGCAAGACCGGCGCGGTTAACATCTGGCTCAACAACCAGGTCAATGTGCGCGGCATCCTCTTTCGTTTGACAGATGACCCTAACCACTTGCAAGTGCCCACCCCCTTCACAAGTTCGGTAACCCCGGTGGGACGAGCGACTGGCTTCACTACGGCAGCCACCGAAAAGGATGGTTACGTGCAGATCCTCTTGGCCTCCATGTCGGGCGCGGTGATCCCGGTAGGGAACGGCCCTATTCTCCAGATCAAGTACGACATCAACCCCGCTGCTCCTTTGGGGAGTTCGTCCAATCTGGTGCTCACCAACGTTTCGATAAGCGACGCCAACAACCAGCAGGTCGTGCCGGATATAGTTAACGGATTGTTCAGCTATGTGAAGGTTGGCGACCTGAATGGCAATGGAGCAGTAACAAAGGCCGACATGGCGGTCATGGCCGACATTGTGTTGGGCAAGGTGGTGCCAACTGCGGCACAGCTGCTGAGCGGGGACGTGGACCACGACGGCGACATTGACCTCTTCGACATGTTGGCCGTCTTTGACCTCTTCCCATGATGGAACTGGCTTGACGGATTGGGATGGCGTAACATATGATGCTTAGCCGTGTTCATGATGCCGCACGGTGGTTTGCCGCCGCGGTCTGCCTGCTGGCCGCGACGCAAGCGATGGCCTCTGCGAATCGCCTCTTCGTCGGATCTGGGGCTGGTCTGCCAGGCAGCACCGGCAACGTTATCGCTATTGCGCTGAGGAACGAAGCTCCAGTGCGAGGGCTGCAGTTGGAGCTTGCCGACCTCCCGGACTATTTGCGCCCAGATTCGGTGTGGGTGACCGGGCGGGCGTACGGTTTCATTGCCCGCTTCAACGACATCGATGGCGTGCTCCGGCTCATAGCCGTCTCCTTCAACTACACGCTGGAGGCGGACAGCGGTGCAGTGGTCAACGTTAGCTACCGGGTGGCAGCCGATGCGCCGCTCGGCACAGAGGTCGCCCTGCAAGTCCTCAGCCTAATCCTCATCAACGGCGAAAACGAAGTGGTGGAGGCAACGGCCGAGGGAGGGGTATTCGTGGTTGGTTTCCCTTCGGGCGTGGCAACAAATGCCCCGGCGCCTACGTGCTTCACACTGGCACAGAACTATCCAAACCCCTTCGGCTTCGGTCCTGTGGCACACGGCACCACTTCGATACTCTTTTCGCTTCCCAAGGCAGAGGAAGTGTCGCTGGTGATCTATGACCTGCTCGGCAGGGAGGTGTGTACGCTCTTCCGGGGCCGACTCGGCAGCGGCGACCACGCTCTGACCTGGGACGGCTCCGATGCGGCAGGCCGGCCTTTGCCTGCTGGTTTGTACCTCTACCGACTTCAGGCTGGAGAGCGCGCAATCACTAGAAGACTGGCCATAGTCAGATAGCTTGCGACGCGCATCGATGGCGCCCCCACGCGGGGCGCTTTTCGTTTTCTGACCATCTGTGCTGCTCCGGAGTCTTCAATCGGAACTCGATGGGCGGGCGCGAGAGCGGGACACGAGGTGGCCACGATTCGCTTCGCAGGACGAATCACTTCGCCTCGTCAAGGTGGTCCTCCTTTGGCTGAACGGTCCGCCTGCCGGACTGTGGCCGGCGGTGGAGTTCGCCTTGACATGGAGAGGCGCCACCAGACCTGTGCCCCCAGACCTTAGACGGGGAGAGGCAGCCCCGAACGCTACGTGGAAACACGTGGGGCATTGTCGGCCCAACCTTCCTCCGGTCTCGCCCAGATTCTAGGCCGAGGAACACTGCCGCCGAACAAAAAGAGCTTGATTTTCACGAAATATTGGTTTATATTTGTTCCAAGTTAAGATCGCTTACAATGCTGGCGGCACAATGAAGGACAAGATTCAGCTTCTCAGGAAAAAGGGTGTGGTGCTGACCATTCAGCGCCTGGCAGTCCTTGAGTACCTGCAGGAGCAAAGGTCCCACCCCACTGCTGAGGAGATTCATCGCGCTCTGCGCAGCCAATACCCCACTCTCTCCCTCGCCACCGTCTACAATACTCTGGAAACGCTTAAGCAGGCAGGTCTTGTTGCCGAGCTCGTGGTAGGCAAGGAAAAGCACTTCGACCTGGCGGAGGAGTCGCACCACCATTTCCGCTGCCGGGTGTGTGGGCGCATCTACGACGTGTCGGTGCAGTGCTCGTTCGCCGCGCAAGGCGCAATTGACGGCCACGCGGTGGAGACGGTCCAGGCGCTGTTCATCGGGGTCTGCGCCGAGTGCCTAAAGAGCGCCCAGTGCGCAGAAGACAGCCGCCCCTATCGCTGCGCGGTCTGCGGGTGGGTCTACGATCCAGCACGAGGAAACGACACGCCCGGAGTCGTGCCAGGAACTCCCTTCAGTCGCCTGCCTGAGGAGTGGTGCTGCAAAGTCTGTGGTGCCGCCCGCGACAGGTTTGTTCCGGTTGAGGGTGCCCTTCTCAAGAGGCGGACCTCAGAGGGCGAATCGTCAAACTGAGGATGAATGCATATGAGAGCCTTTGAGTTGAAACCGGGGATCTACTGGGTGGGCAGCATAGACTGGGACTTGCGTAACTTCCATGGCTACCTTACGCCGTACGGCTCCACGTACAACGCGTATCTTGTCGTGGATGAGAAGGTTGCCCTGATCGACACGGTGAAGCGACCCTTCTTGGACGAGCTCTTGGCCCGCGTGCAGAGCGTGATCGACCCGGTGCAGATCGCCTATGTGGTGTGTAACCATGTCGAGATGGACCATTCAGGAAGTATCCCGGCTCTGGTAGAACGTGCCCCTCAGGCACAAGTTCTCACCTCGCCGAACGGCGAGAAGGGGCTACGGGCACATTTCCACAGTGATCTGAACTACAGGGTCGTGCGCTCCGGTGAGGCAATTAGCTTGGGGCGCAGGTCGTTGCAGTTCTTCCACACGCCCATGGTACACTGGCCTGACTCCATGGTGACGTACCTTCCGGAGGAGGCGATCCTCTTTTCCAACGACGCCTTCGGCCAGCACTTGGCCACTGCCGTTCGCTTTGATGACCAGGCGGGATGGGAGGTGGTCTACGCGCAGGCGGCCAAGTACTATGCCAACATCGTGCTCCCGTATGGAGACCAGGTGAAACGCACCCTCCAAGCCCTGGGCGGTGTGAAGATGGACATGATCTGCCCCAGCCATGGGGTCATCTGGCGGGAGAACATCGCCCGCATCCTGGAGGCTTACAAGAGATGGGCCGACTATGAAGCAGACGACCAGGCCGTAGTGGTCTACGACACCATGTGGGGCTCCACTGCCAAGATGTCGCAGGCGTTGTGCAGAGGGCTCGAGGCTGAGGGCGTGCCAGTCACGGTGCGCAACCTTGAGACCACGCATATTTCCGAGGTGATGACCGATGTCTTGCACTCGCGGCTGGTCCTGGTTGGGTCGCCCACGTTGAACAACGGCTTGTTGCCCAGCGTCGGCGAATTCTTAACCTATCTGAAGGGTCTGCGACCGCGCAACAGGATGGGTTTTGCTTTTGGCTCCTACGGCTGGGGAGGACAGGCGGTTGCGGAGATCGAGCAGGTCTTTTCTGCCCTTGGCTGGCAGGAGCCTGTGCCAGCCCGGCGTATACAGTGGGTGCCCGACGAGGAGCAACTCGGACACCTGGTGGAAGACGGGCGCGCCTTAGCCAAGGCCTTGGCGCAAAAGTAGAGAGTGGTACGCTGCTCTTCGGCAGCGTCCGGCCTTTCAAGGAGATGAACCGATGACTTTGGAGCTACATGTCCCCGACATTACGTGCGGTCACTGCAAAATGCACATTGAGAAGGCCGTAGGCGTCCTCCCCGGCGTTGAGGCCGTAGAGGTGAACGTGGAGCGAAAGACGGTGCACGTCAAAGGTGACGTCCAACGTGCCGTGGTGGAGCGCGTCATCAGAGAGTTGGGCTACACGATTTGAGAGATGGGGAACTTGGTGCGGTGGAGGGCAGGTATCTGTCGAGCTGGTGAGCAAGGAGGAGCCGCGAGATGGAGAGTGCACACGAGGATTTGGAAGCATTGAGCCTGGCCCTGAAGATGGAAGGCGAGGGCCGGCAGTTCTTCCTCGCTGCCCGCGACAAGACGGAGCACCCGCTTGCCAAGGAGACCTTCGCCTACCTGGCCGACTGGGAGCTTGAGCACATCAGCATTATTCAGCACTTTTATGCGTCACTGCGTGACCGCGGCCAGTGGACGAGCGCGGCGCACCTGCAGGGCAAGCGGGGGGAGGCCATCGCTACTTTTCGCAGCGTGTTCCGCGCTGCCAGAGAGCGCCTTGACGAGACCGTGGGCACGCAAGCCGATGTGCTCCAAGCCTATCGCTTGGCGCGCGACATGGAGGACAAGCTCATCGTCTTCTACAGAGATCGGGCGGCAGCCGCCAAAGACCAGACCGCCAAGCAGTTCTACACCTTCATGACCGAGCAGGAGCGCGAGCATCACCTGATTCTGGAAAACTCACTCCGCTATCTGGAGAACCCTGCTCAATACCACGCGGAAGAAGAGAATTGGATGTTCGACGGCGGTTAGTCGGCGCTGGCTGTGGCTCCTCCAGAACGAGGAATTGAACCGTGAAAAAGATAGCGCTCTTCGCCTTCACCGGCGAGACAGGCTGTTTTGCACATGTGCTCCTCAATGCCCTGGACATGAAGGAGCGGGGTTATGAGGTGAGGGTGGTGGTGGAAGGCACCGCCACCAAGCAGGTAAAACTGCTGGCTGAAGAAGGGCGTCCTTTTGCCAATCTCTACCGACGGGCGAAGGAAGCTGGTCTCATCGACTGTGTGTGCCAGGCGTGCGCCGCGGTTTCCGGCAGCTTAGAAGCGGCCCTGGAGCAGGGCCTTGCTGCCTGCGACGAGATGTCCGGGCATCCCAGTATCGCCCGCTACCTGCAGGCCGGATTCGAAGTGTTGATCTTTTAGCCCTCAAGCAACGTGGCGCATCCGAGGAGCTCGCGGTTGGTGAAGAGAGGCTTGCTCACACTGTCTCGAGGAGGGAGATGCCATGATCGCCATACGTCGCATTCTGTTTCCTGCTGACTTTTCTCCCTGCGCCGAGCAGGCGTTGGACTATGCATTGGCCTTCGCGCGCCAGCATCAGGCCGAGCTCCACGTGCTGCACGCCACGGTTTTGCACGAGGACGATCCTCACCAGCTGGCCCATCACTTGCCGGATGTGGAGGTTCTCCGCGCGCGTCTCCGCGAGCTGGCCAAGTCCGATATGCTCACGGCCCTTGCGGCCCATGGTGCCAATGAGCTGAAGGTCAAGGTGGCCCAGTGCTTCAGCGTGGCTGCCGCCCCTGCCATCCTCGAGTACGCCACCGACAAACGCATCGACCTCATCGTGATGGGCACGCACGGCAGGCGGGGTATCGGCCGGCTGTTCCTCGGAAGCGTCGCCGAGGAGGTGGTCCGTCAGGCGCCGTGCCCAGTGCTCACCGTAAGGGAAACCGAGAGGCGGCGAAAACTCAGGCCTTTCAAGCAGCTCCTCGTTCCCGTCGACTACTCGCGCCATGCGCAGCGCGCCGTGCGCTATGCGTTGGCGATGGCGGCCCAGTGGCAGGCGCAAGTGCATTTGCTCCACGTTGTGGAGGAGACTCTCCACCCGGCCTTCTACGCAACGGGCAAGACCTCCATTTTCGATTTTGTGCCAGACATCCGCCGCAAGTCATTGCAGGCGATGAAGGAGCTGGTTGCTAAAGCCAAGGCCCCAGAGGTGAAGACCGCCTTCCACGTCGTGGAGGGACGAGCTGCCGAGGAAATTGTGAAATGGGCACAGACGCACCGCGTGGACCTGCTGGTGATTGCTACCCATGGCCTCACCGGCCTCGAGCATCTGTTGTTGGGCAGCGTCACCGAGAAGGTGGTGCGCACGGCGCCGTGCCCCGTGTTCACTGTCAGGGCGTTTGGTAAGTCCTTGCTGAAAAGCAGATGAGCCAGGCAGAAAGGATCGGCAGGAGGAAGGATGACAGAGGAACAGTTCCGGCAGGCGATCCGCTTCGCAGTGGAAAAGGAAGAGGAGGCTGCGGCGCTCTATGAGACAGCGCAGCAGGTGGCTGTCACGCCCCTTGCGAAGACGACCTTTTCCGAATTCGCTGCAGAGGAGCGGCGACACAAGGCGATGCTCCTGGAGCTCAAGCCGGAGAGTCTGGGCAAACCGGCAGCCGCCAAGGTGCCCGATCTGAGGATCAGCGACTACTTGGTGGAGGTGGAGTTTCGGCCGGATATGAGCTATCAGGATATGCTCATCTTGGCCATGAAGCGCGAGGAACAATCGGTGCGCCTGTACAGCGATTTGCAGCGCCGCACTGGCGATGCCCAATTGCAGAGGCTGTTCGGCTTGCTGGCAGAAGAGGAGGCACGCCACAAGTTGCGTTTGGAGACCATCTACGATGACGAAGTTCTGCAGGAAAACTAAGCAGGTCATGAGGAGGAATAAATGGCTGTGAGCAGACGGGAGTTCTTCCGCGCTGCCGCCGGAACTGGGGTGGTGGCTGCCACCATGCTGGGCCGCAGCGGGGCAAAGGCAGCACAGAACAAGGGTGCGGTGGCCCCTGGGACTCACGAGCTACCGCCACTCCCCTACGCGTACAATGCGCTTGAGCCCATCATCGACGAGCAAACCATGAGGCTACACCACGACGCCCATCACGCGGCCTACGTGAAAGGACTCAATGAGGCCGAGCGGCTGCTCGTGCAAGCAAGAGAAAGCGGCAACTACCAGTTCATCAAGCACCTGGAGCGCGAGATCGCCTTCCATGGTTCTGGTCACATTCTGCACAGCATTTTTTGGCACAATCTGTCCCCCAACGGTGGAGGTGCGCCCAAAGGGAAGCTGCTGTCGGCCATCGTCGCTCGGTTCGGCAGTTTTGATGCATGCAAGGCCCAGCTGAGCGCGGCCACCAAGGGAGTGGAGGGGAGCGGTTGGGGAGTGCTTGCGTACGTCCCTGCGTTCGGCAACTTGGAAGTGCTGCAGGCGGAGAAGCATCAAGATCTTACGCAATGGGGTGCAGTCCCACTATTGGTCATTGATGTGTGGGAGCATGCCTACTACCTGAAATACCAGAACCGCCGCGGCGAGTATGTTGACAAGATTTTCGAGATAATCAACTGGCAGGACGTCGCGAAAAGATATGCGCAGGCCCTCAGGTGACCGGCGTCCCATGGCGACATTCCGACTAAGAATGCTCAGTGTTCGGCGAACGGCGTGCGCAGTGCTACTTGTCTTGCTCGCAGGCCTGGTAGCCGGTGGCATGGCCCAAAGCCCAGGAGGTAAGCGGGACGTCACTACCATGGCCACCCCTCGTGGGAACCGCCTGCGTGCCGCCGACAAAGGTCCTGTGCGCAGTGCCCTAGGCGTGCCGAAGGTAGCTCTCGCCAATTATCGCCTTACGGTCACCGGGGAGGCTGATTCTTCGTTCTCGCTGGGGTGGGAGCAGATTCTGCAGGTGCCGCCCGTCTACTCTGACACCATCCTGCTCTACTGCGTGGAAGGGTGGGAGGTTTGGGGCACCTGGAAAGGGGTTCTTGTGAAGGACCTCCTGCGCAGTGCCCGGCCACGGCCTGAGGCCAAATACGTGGCGTTCCACTGCCTGGACGGCTATTCGACCTGCCTCCCGCTGGAGTACGTGGAGAAGTACAACGTGCTCCTGGCCTATGAGCTCAACGGCAAGCGCTTGCGCCCGGATATCGGCTTTCCCCTCCGGCTGGTGGCTTTTGGCAAATACGGCTACAAGTGGGCCAAGTGGGTCGATCAAGTGATTCTGCTGCGCCAGCCCACCGAGGGCTACTGGGAAAAGCGGGGCTATTCGGACGAGGCCAACGTGCCCATGGAGCGCAGGCGCTTCTACGAGGGGCAAGAAGCCAAGCCGGTGGAATAGGCTTCGCGACGGATTCCGGTGCGGTGAGAGCAGGTGGAAAGGAAGTGCCGTCGGCCCAGAGACGAGAGCTGGGATGGGATCTGAGCAACTGAAACGCCAGGCGGGGGAGTTCGCGGTGCGCTTTGTCGAGTCTGGCATGGTGGTGGGACTCGGTCATGGCAGCACCGCAATATACGCCGTGCGCCTCTTGGGCACGAAGCTGAAGAGGGGTGAGCTCCGTGACGTTGTGGGCGTGCCCTGCTCGCGCGCGGTAGAGGAGGAAGCCATCCTGTTGGGTATTCCGCTGACCGCGTTGGAGGAGCACCTGGAGGTTGACCTGACCATCGACGGGGCCGATGAGGTGTCGCCCTATCTGGATGTCATCAAGGGAGGGGGTGGGGCGCTGCTCAGGGAAAAAGTGGTGGCACAAGCCAGCAAAAGGGAAGTGATCGTGGTCGACGAGTCAAAGCTCACGCCGGTTTTGGGACGAGGGCCGCTGCCCGTGGAGGTCATCCCCTTTGGCTGGAAAACACATATGCCCTTTTTGCAGGAGCTGGGCGCGCAAGCGACGCTCCGCCTCGCTGCCGATGGTGCGCCGTTCCTCACTGATCAGGGGAATCTGATCCTGGACTGCGTTTTCGCAGGAGGAATCCGCGAGCCGCAGTCGGTGGCGGCGGCCTTGGATGCGCGCGCGGGAATTGTCGGCCATGGCCTGTTCCTGAATTTGGTCACCGACGTGGTCGTGGCCACGCACACTGGCATCAGGCACTACACAAGGAGAGTTGACGGAGGGCGGGCATGGTGAAGATTGAGGCGTCCATCCTCTCGGCGGACCTCACCCGATTGGGCGAACAGGTGCGTGAGGCAGAAGAGGCAGGCGCAGACGCCATTCAGATCGATATCATGGACGGCTGTTTCGTGCCCAACATCACCTTTGGCGCAAATGTGGTGAAAGCGATCCGGCCCCTGGTGCGCTGCCCCCTGACGGTACATTGCATGATCGTGCAGCCGGAGCGCCATCTGGCTGCCTTTGCCGAGGCGGGCGCCAATTGCATCATTGTCCATCAGGAGACCACCCCCCACCTCCACCGCGCCCTGGCCCTGATCCGTGGGCTGCAGGTGCAGGCCGGTGTGGCGCTGAACCCAGGCACGCCACTGGCCGCCATCGAGGAGGTGCTGGACTGCGTGGACGTCGTACAGGTGATGACGGTGAACCCAGGCTGGGGAGGACAGGAGTTTTTGGCAAGCCAACTCCAGAAGATCCGCCGCCTGCGCAACGAGCTGGAACGCCGTGGCCTGAATGTGGCCATTGCCGTCGACGGTGGCATCGACTGCACCACTGCGCCGCAGGTTGTGCAAGCAGGGGCTACCATACTCGTGGCCGGCTCGAGCGTCTACAACCAGCGCGCCTCAGTAGCGGACAACGTGGCTCGACTGCGGAGGAGCTGCATCCCCGCGCGGAGTGTGTAGGGTGAGCGCAGGACGCCAGGCAAGAGCAGGGGGACCGGAGGTCGGCACGGTCGTAGAGGTCAGAGGGGGACGGATGGTCGTGCGCCTCAACGAGCGCGCGGCCTGCGCAGCTTGCGGGGCGCGCTTTGCCTGCACCCCTACGGGCCAGCAGTCGCGCCACGTTACCGTGCCCAACCAGATCGGTGCTAAAGTGGGTGAAACGGTAGAGCTCACGGTGCGGCCAAGGGTGAGTTTGCTGAGCGTGGGGTTGGTCTTCCTCCTTCCTGTCCTGTTGGGCATGGTGGGCTATTTTGTTGTCTGGGGGCTCTGCCGCGCCGAGAAGCCTGCGGTGTTGGCCACCATGTTGGGCTTTGCGCTGGCATTTGTCGTAGCCTGGCGCGTCAATCGCTTTCTGGAGATGCGCCAGGAGTCGCCAGTACGGGTGCGAAAGGTGGGTTAGGCGACCGTGCAACTATTGCGCAGAAAGTGCATCTAAGGGGTGAAACGTCGAAGCTGTTGAATTATCGAATGGAGGCAAACAATGGAAGGACGCATGCCGTTGATCGGAGA
>JACIZP010000227.1 GCA_014359355.1 Calditrichota bacterium
GCGTTTGCCCGGCGTGCAGAGATGCGCAATACGCCACCTTCTGGCATTGCCTGGGCAGGGTTGATAAACAAGTTCAGCAGCACTTGTTGCATCTGTTTGCTGTCGGCCATGATGGGCGGAAGCCCTTCCTCGTAGCGCTCGACAATGTTGATATTCTGCAAGGCAATCTGGTGGCGAACCAGAAAAAGGCTCTTTTTGACGATCTCTTCCACCGCCAAGGGCGTGATCGTGGGCTCGCTGGGCCGGGCAAACTCCAACAGGTTCTTCACGATGTCCGAGCAGCGAATCGTCTCGTGCTCCATGGTTTGCAAGTACTGGCGGAACTTGGCCAGGTCATCTCGCGGCACCTGGTCCGCTGAGAGCTTCTTCTGGATCAACTTCAGGTAGGTTAATACCCCCGCCAGCGGGTTGTTGATCTCGTGCGCCACGCCGGCAGCCAACTCGCCCATCGAAGCCAAGCGCGCCGAGCGGATCAACCGCTCTTGAGTTTCGATGATCTCGCGGTTCATCCTCTCCAACCGGTCAATCAGGTACGGCAGGCACATCTCGAGCTCGGCAAGCCCCTGGAACACGGCGACGGCCTTTTCCCGGCAGCTATTGTACCCACAAGCGCCGCAGTTCAACTCGTCTTCCGGCCGAACTTTGTTGATCTTGGCGAGGATCTCCCTGATCTGCGCTTCGCTGGGCACCGGGCGGAGCTGGTTGTCGCTGGTGAAGCCGCGATTGAGGGGCACGGAGCGCAGCTCTTCGTATTGCCTCTCGATGGTAGCCGCATCGAATTCTGCTAAGCGATTGCGCGCGTATCGGGCGACGATGTCCTTACGAATAAAGACCGAGAGCTCGTTATCCATCTTGGGGCCGGCAATACAGCCGCGACAGAACAGGAGGTCGAGAAAACGCGCCTCCACCTTCCCCTCCTCCACCTTGTCGAGAATCTCGACCACGCGCTCTGGCCCTTCGGTGACGATGATGTCGTTGTCCAATAGGTCTGCCTCGAGGGC
The DNA here is from genome assembly GCA_014359355.1 of Calditrichota bacterium. NCBI lineage: Bacteria > Pseudomonadati > Calditrichota > Calditrichota bacterium. The sequence goes on from JACIZP010000227.1 coordinate 1,002, forward strand.
CGCCGTCCTCAGCAAACCGCCCGAGACCGGGAAGATGCGGCCCACGCGCGGATGAGGGGGATCGAAGCTGCTCTCCGCCTCAGCCGCCACGTCGATGCCCGCCTCCTTCAACATTTCTTTGAGTTCTTGGTAGGTCAACACTTCGTCAATGACCCCACCTACCTTGGGGTCAACCTTCTCTTTCTTCTTAGCAATGCATGGACCTATGAAGACGAGGTGGCTGTCCGGATCATACTTCGCCTTGATCGCCCGCCCCGTCGCGATCATGGGAGACACGATGGGCGCCATGTGGAGGAGCAGCGCCGGGTGGTACTTCTGGATGAACTCGACAATGGCCGGGCAGGGCGTGCTGATGATCGTGGTCATCGAGCTCTGCCTGAACAGTCGCGCGTACTCGCTGGCAACCATGTCCGCGCCAACCGCCACTTCGACGACCTTTGCGAACCCCAACTTCTTGAGCGCCGCGACTAGTTGCCCTGGCCGGTGGTCGGGGAATGCCGCCGGGAACGAAGGCGCCAGCAGGGCGTAGACCAGACGACCGCTCGCCAGAAGCTCGCGCGTGTGCTCAATGCCGCTCTCGATCCTCTTGGCCTTCTGCGCGCAGACGATGACGCAGTTGCCACAGCCGATGCACCGCTCCTTGATGACCTCAGCCTGGCCCTCGACGATCTTGATGGCACGCGCGGGACAATTGCGCACGCAGGAGTAGCAGCGCTTGCACTTGTCACGGATTGTCTGAACGACCGGCATAGGAGCCCATTCTTACGTTCATCGCCGCGACAAATGTAATAAAACTTGCGCGAAATTGCAACCAAACAAAAATCGGATGCACCCTGTGGCTGCCCAAGAGCGCATCCGACCTTCGCGCGTGCAAGTGGACAAACTGAACCTGCCCCCTCACTTGCTGCCGATCATCGGGATATCCAGCTCCTCGAGGCTGGGAAAGTCAGTGAGGACCTTGCGTGCAACCTTCTTGGGGGCCAATCCCAGCGCCACCGCCACGCCGTAAAGAATGGCCTCTGGCCGAGGGGGACACCCGGGCACATAGAAATCCACGGGGATGACCTTGTCTACGCCGCCGTAGATGTTGTAACTGTCGTAGAACACATCCCCACCACAGGCGCAAGAGCCTATGGCGAACACCAACTTTGGATTGGGGGTTGCGTCGTACAATCGCCGCAAAGAAGGCGCAATTTGGCGATTCACTGAGCCGGTCACCAACAGGACATCGGCGTGCCGTGGCGACCCGACCAGCTTGATGCCGAAGCGCTCAGCATCATAGTACGGCGTCAGCACGTTGATAATCTCGATGTCACAGCCGTTGCATGCTGAGGCATTGGTGTGGTAGACCCACAAGGCCTTGGGAAACGCTTTCAGACAGAGTTTGCGTAACATTCGGTCACCTCGGAAAGTGAGTGCCTCAACCGGTCATGGGGTGGCGACACCCCTACCCCAAATAGCAAGCACTGCACGGGTCGCCGAGTCCAGCGCCGGGTGCAGGATGTGTGGATACACCCCAATCAAAATGCACAACAGCGCCAACACCACGATGCTGAACCGCATGCTGAAGGGGACTTCGCGGAGTTCACTTTGCTCCGGAGCCCCCTCGACATTCTGTGGTTTCCTCCAGAACACCCGGTAGGCGGCCCACACCAGGCAAGCCAAAGTGAGCAGACCGGTGACGATGGAAATTGCCATTGCCCAGTAGAGCCGCTCTTCGCCTATTGCCAGGAAGATCGTGAACTTGCTGACAAAGCCGTTGAATGGCGGCAACCCGCCCAACGAGAGCGCGCCCACGAAAAAGCAGAACGCGGTGATGGGCATCTTCTTGGCAAGTCCTCCCAGGCGGGAGATGCGGCGCACGCCGCCGGTCGCGTACATCACCGCTCCTACGCTCATGAAGAGAAGGGCCTTAACAATTGTGTGGTTGACCACGTGGAACAGCCCGCCGTAAATGCCCACATACGTGCCCAACCCCAGGCCCTCGAACACATAGCTGATCTGGCTGACACTGGAAAAGGCCAGCATGCGCTTCAGGTCGTCCTGGACCAAGGCCATGAAAATACCAACCAGCATACTCGCCGAGCTCAAGATGGCGATGAATACGATGACCGCATGGTAGGTGGGCGCAAAAATCGTTACGGTGCGCGACAGCGCGTAGGCGCCGAGCTTGATAATCAGGCCTGACAGCAGCGCGCTCACCGGCGTAGGCGCCTCGGAATGTGCATCCGGGAGCCAAGCGTGAAAGGGCACCAGACCAGCCTTGGTGGCAAAGCCCGCCGTCATGAAGGCCATGGCAAGGAGAGCGATGTTCTTCGGGATACGCGGTGCCACCATCCCGATCTCGGTGAGGCGCAGTGCGTGGATGCCCTCCGGCCGGAACTGGACAGCAGCGGCGAAAATCAGCACCATGCCAAAGAGTGCAAACGTCATGCCCACTACCACCAGCAACACGTATTTGTAGCCAGCCTCCAAGGACGCTCTGCTGCGGTAGAAGGCGACCAGCAAGGCCGTGGCCAAGGTCGATCCCTCCATCGCCACAAACAGCATGAGCATGTTGTTGGTGGTCACCGTCCACATCATGGTGCCAGTGAAAAGGAGGATCAGCGAATAGTAGAGGGCCAGGCGTCCTTCCGAAAAAACCCCCTTCGCCTGCTCCTTGGCCATGTACCGGCCCGATTGGATGGTAATGAGCGTGACCATAAACGCCACCAGCACGCTCATCAGCGCGCTCAAACCGTCGACGCTTATCGCCTCCCCCACAGCGACAACCCTGTGACCAGACCAGACAGTAGCCGCCAGGCGCACCGCAAGCGCAAGCTCCACCACCAGAATCACCAGAGTCAGAGAATGGCGAGGCACGCGCACCCTACCCAGACTGAGCAGGGCGGTGAACACGGCACCGAGAACGGGCAGGACAACAAGAACCAGTGGCAGCGCCGACGATACCGTTTCCGACATGGGTTACCCTCTATCGCTTGAGTTCCGATAGTCTTGCCGAGTCCGTAGAGCCGAATACCTGGTAGATGTTGCTGCTAATGTAGAGGAGGATGAGTACTGCTGCCGCAACGTTGGTCAAAATGCCGATCATCGTGGTCTCCGAAAGCTGGGGTGCCAGCGCAAGCAACACCAGATGCACGCCGTTTTCCATGAGCGCCAGCCCCAACACCGTCTTGACCACGTCCCGTCGGGTCAGCAGAGCCCACAAACCAAGCCCAAAGACGGTAAAGGCCCCAGCAAGCAAAGAGCGCACCGGTTCGGTGCGAGCCACCTCGTTGGGCGCAAGCAGGTAGGAATAGCTCTGGAAGAGCCTAAAGAAAACCACCACCAAGACGCCAATGGCCAGCACCGAAATTCCGTGCCCGAGCACCGGTCTGTGCTCCTTGCTCGGGAACCTCTTGGCGAACTGAAAAAGGAGAGTCGGGATCACGATGATCTTGGTCAAAAAACAAGTGGCCGACCAGAGGTAGAGCGAGGGGTTCTTGAACAGATAGGCATAGGCAGTGATAATCGAGAACAATAGAATCGAATGAAACAGATAGAAAAAGGTGGTGCTGCGCAAGTTGCGCAATTCCACGGCCACCACCGAGGTGATGAGGATGCCGAGGCTCAGCGTGACCAAAATGTTGCCTTCCATTGCCTACTCCCTCTGTCTCGCGCGCGGACCGCCATGGGGCATGGAGGGACCAACGAAGTTCCGCCCCTCGCGGTGGCGCCTCACCGGGATCTTGTCGATGGCGTTCTCCGTCTCAAAGCAGCGGCCGCACCGCGCACAGGTCGCCATGTAGAGTTCCTGCTCAATGTACAGGTCTTCCTTGTGGTCTGTGCTGTTCTCGAATTCTAACGTCATGGTGATAGCGTGCTCAGGGCACACTTCTGCGCACCGGCCACAATAGGTACACCGATCCAGAATGAACTCCATGCGCGTGCGCTCGCCCTCGTCGTAGAAGCGTATCAACCGCGAAGGGCAGACGTTAGCGCAACCACCACACGCGATGCAGCGCGTCTGATCAACAGTGATCTTGCCACGAAATCCCTCAGGCAGCTCCGCCCCAGGCCCGAACGGATAGGGCAAGGTGACGCGAGGGTTCGAAAAACAGATCACCGCTTCTTTGAACTTGGCTCTGAACATTGCGCTCCCTTTAGGAGATACCCGATCTCTTGCTGCGCTCCACCATTCGCTACGAACCCACCAACGCAAAGGCCAGTCCGGCAGCCGAGGCGAAGATGAGCAGCCCAAAGAACTGGATGGACTGGTCAATGCGGAGGCGCGGGTTGACCGCATGTACCACGCCGACCAGAACCAGAAGCACAACCACCTTTGCCAGGGTAATGAGAGCATCAAGTGCTAACTTACCCACGTGCGGCCAAGGGATGAACACCGACACCAGCAGGGAGGCGAAAATCAACTGCTTGGCGTAGAATCCCCACTTGAACAGAGCCAGCTTTGGTCCGCTCTGTTCCACAAAAGGCCCTTCCATGATCTCCTGGTCGGCCTCTACGATGTCAAAGGGCAATCTGGCCAACTGCGCCACAATGGCCAAGAAGAGGGCGATGCCCACAATGACCATGGAGATTGCCGGCGGATGGGTCAGTTGCCAGCTCACCATGTCGCCGAACATCATCGAGCCAGACTTGACCGCAGCGGTAATGAGCGCAATGGCCAGCACCGGCTCCACGGTCAGCACCATCATCACCTCTCGGCCTGCCCCCACAAGCCCGTACGGACTGCCAGAGGTTACGCCGCTCATGAAGATCATCACCGCCACCACAGAGATGAGGTAGACGAACACGACGACCTCCCCGGCGAAACCGAGAGGCGGCTTGCCCAGCATCGGCACCAGCAGGCTGGCAGTCAGCACCGCCGTGAGCGCTATGACTGCGGAGTAGCGAAAAAGGAAACTCCGCGAGCTTGCGATCTCCTCCTTGCCCAGCAGTTTGAGGATATCCAGGTACGGCTGGTACAACGGAGGGCCAATGCGCGAGTGGACAAAGGCGATGAGCTTCCTGATGACTCCCTCGAGCAGTGGGGACAGCAGAAGCACCAGCAGTACCTGAAGCACGCTCAGACCAATCGTCTGGCCGAGACCGTAGTCCATCTTTCCTCCATGCCTTCGCCTGCGTGCGGCTTCCCAGCCGCTGCAGCGCTACCTTTTGCTCCACCTCTCCTTGCAAAGTCGGAAGAGGTCAGCTTTGGTATAGACCTTCACCTCGCCCGAGCGTACATCCACCGTCTCCAAGCGCTCGGTGCAGGAGAAACAGGGGTCAATGCTGCCCAGGGCGATGGGGACATCGGCGATGGTTTCGCCAAGCACCATGATCGGCACGCCCTGGAGGTTTTGGAACGTCGGGGCGCGCGCCTTCCATCGGTACGGTCTATTGTCCTCGCCGGTGATAACGTAGTGGTGTGTCTCGCCGCGTGGAGCCTCCACCGACGATTGGCCAATGCGCCCGGGCGGTATTGGCTCGGTGATCTTCGCCTGAATCGGTCCCTCCGGCATCATCGCTAAGCAGTCGCGGATGATGCGGATGGAATCCAGCGTCTCCTTGATGCGGACCACAGTGCGCGCCCAGATGTCCTCCGAGGTCTCGACCATCACGTTGGTCTCCACCTCGCCGTACGCGGCGTACGGGTGGTCTACACGGATGTCGATGGCCACGCCTGAGCCACGTGCGGTCGGTCCAAGGAGCGAGTAGGCGATAGCATCCTTGTTGGGCAAGACCCCTACGTTCGCCAAACGAGCCAGGAGCGTGGTATCCGTCACCACGGCATCCAACACCGCCTTGGTCTCCCTCTCGATGCGCCCAAGGACCCCCATGAGCTCCGGGTGCATCGCCTTGGGAATGTCGCGCCGCACCCCACCGACCACATTGATCCCATAGAGCTTGCGGTTGCCCGTGATCTTTTCGCACAACCACATCACCGGCTCGCGGATGCGCCACGCTTGCATCAACACGGTGTCGAAGCCGATGATATGCGCGGCGATGCCCAGCCACAACAGGTGGCTCTGAATGCGCTCCAGCTCAAGGATGATGGTTCTGATGTAGCGCGCCCGTCGCGGAACCTCGATTCCCCCTGCTTTTTCCACTGCCTGACAGTAACCCGTACTGTGCACCGTCCCTCATATCCCGCAAATCCGTTCGGCGAGGAACGGCACCTGGTTGTAGTTGAGCTGACTGTCGGCAATTTTTTCGACGCCGCGATGGTTGTAGAAACCGCGATAGTCGCCACCGACCACCCGCTCTCCTTCCACAAAGATCCGCCAGTAGGACGGCTCTTCCAGGACCGGGAAGAACGGGCCGATGGGCACCACGGTGGCCCCTGGTGGGGGTTCCTTCAGAGGTGGCGCCGCCTTAGCCTCAGGCGGATTCTCGTTCCACGGAAAATCGCGGCGCAGGGGATGCAGTCCCTCCGGCCAGTCGTCGGCCAACACCAGGCGACGCGGGTCTGGGTGGTTGCGCAGACGCACACCAAGCAGGTCTTGAACCTCCCGCTCGGCCCAGTTGGCAGCCGGGATGTTTGCGCTCCCGGTGATGGACTCAATCCACAGATCCTCCTCAGGCAACGGCGTGCGCACCGTGACGAACAGGTGGTCAGCCGCCAGGGAGAAGACGTGGTCCACCAAGTAACCACCATTGGCGTCGCGGTAGTCGGTGCCGGCGGTGATCACGAAGCGCCCGTTGCGCTCGTGGAAAATGTGTCGCGCCACCTCCACGGTGGCGTCGCGGTCCACGGTAAAGATCACCATGTCCGGCACCGGGTTGTCCGCTGCCTTGATGCGCGGCCCGAACCGACTGGTCATCTGGACAATTAGTTCACGTGCGGTCATGTCAGATAGGCACCTCCGCGTGCATGTCCGAACCTCATCGGCATCACTCCCATTCTCAGACGCCTCCCCCTGCAAGGGCAAACAGGATCACCACTGCCATGATCACCCCAATGACCAACCAGAGCAGGTAGACGTGGGGAATTCCCACATGCGTGCCGCTGAAAAAGCGCATCAGCCTCATGAACCCGTCGGTGAGTGGATAGAAGAACCAATTGTCGATGTTCAGAATACGGCGCAGAAGGTTCCGCTCATCCAGTTGCATTCGGGGGTAGCGGATCTGCGGGTAGACACCAGGCTGCTCATAACCACCAACACGAATTTTGAAGAACTGTTTGAAGGAGAGATATAGGCCGCGCGCCTTGTAGCGCACCTCTTCGTCGCTGTGCACCTCGCCGCAGTACCAGGTGGCGTCCTCGCGCACCGGCGCCGCGCCCGCGCGGAAGAGACTCCACGACAGCAGAAAACAGATCACCGCGGCCATGAATATGACCAACGGATTCCATGCCGCAACGGTACCGCTTCCCAGATCCACCAGCAGTGGGCTGGCAATGCCTGCCGGTGCCAGGGTGCCGCCACAGGACGCCACCTCGCCTCCCACCAGGGCGAGTACCCCCTTTTGCACAGGCCCCACTGCCATCCACGGCAGGATGCCAAAGAGCACCGAGATTGCCGCCATTGCCACTTGCGGGATGAGCATGCTCACCGGCACCTCGCGCTCTCCCCGTTTGGCCTGGCCGGGATTGAACTTGCCGAAAAAGGCAATGCCAAAGAACTTGACCCCATACGCCAGCGTGACCACTGAAATGAAGAGAGCCACAAGGGCAAGGAGCATGAACAGAGGCATCCTCACGCCGGCCTGCAACGAGGCCTGGAAGAAGAGCCATTTGCTGGAGAACCCGGCCAGCAGAGGCATGCCTGCCATGGACAGGCCGGCAATCACCGCCGTCGTAGCGCTAACCGGCATGAGCCGCGCCAGGCCGCCCACCAGGTTCAGATCACGCGTGCCCGAACGGTAGTAGATGGCGCCTGCATTGTAGAACAAGCACGACTTGAAAAGGACGTTGTTCACCAGGTGGAACAGGGTGGCCACCAGGGCGATGGTCGCCAAAAGCGGCGCGCTGGGCAGGAAATACAAACCGATGCCGATGCCCAGCAGCAGATACCCCATCTGCCCCACCACTGAAAAGGCAAGAAGCTTCTTCGTGTCGTCCTGCGCCAGGGCGGTCATCGAACCCAGGAAGATGGACAGCGTGCCGAAAAGCGCCATCACCAAGCCCCAGGGCTTGTCAATTTCCGCCACCGCACCTGCAGAAAAGAAGACACGTAACAGCCCGAATAGGCCGATCTTGGACATGATGCCGCCAAAGGTCGCCGCAGCCGGGGCCGGAGCCGCGGGGTACGCATCCGGCAGCCAGTCTCCAAAGGGAAGAATGCCTGCCTTGGTCGAGAAACCCACGAAAAAGAAAGTCAATGCCAGATGCAACAGCCCGCGATGCTCTTGCAGCATCCCGGCCATGGCCGCGCCGAGATCAGAAAAGGCGAAGGAGCGGCTCTGCGTGTACACAATGATGGCGCCCACGAACATCAGGGCTGTGGCCACGTGGGTCATGAAAAAGTACTTGAACCCTGCGCGTGTTCGCTCCGCCTGGTCTTTGTTGAATATCACCAGCACGTAGGAAGTCAGCGTCATTATCTCCCAGAAGATGAAAAAGAAGAAGAGGTCGGCAGTCACCACGATGCAGGAAATGGCCGCCAGGAAGCAGAGGAAAAAAGGATAGAAGGCCCGCAGGCTCAGCCCGGTATACAGGGGCAGCGTCATGAAGCGCGTAGCATACAGAGCCGACATCGTGCCCAGAAGGGAGATGAGCAACAAGAAGACGGCGCTGAGGGCGTCGATGCTCAGCACCAAACTGGCCCCCAGGCCGGGCACGGTCAGCAGCGGTCTGTCCGTCACCACCGCGCCGCCCACGAGCACCTGCACGGCAGCCAAGCTCAGCCCGATCGCCGCCAAGAGCGTTGCGACAAACGAGAGGTACCCGACCAAGCTCCGCTTCGCACCAAACACCAGCGCAAGCGCCGCACCCACCAGCAGAACGCCGATCGACCACTGAAATAGCACAATGGGGTTCATCTATGAGGACTCCCTTCTGCAGTGCAACCGTTCTTTCTGCCGTCCTTCTCCCTCAGAAGCCTATCTGATGAGCGAAAGCGAGCGCCACAAACGGGGCGACTACACAGAGCACCATCAGCACCACCAACGAGAAAGACATCGCAAGAGGGGGATTCCCTGCGACCTCTGCCGCCGGGCTCACTTTGCCAAAGAAAACCTTCTGGCCCACGCGTAAAAACCAGGCAAAAGCGATGATGATTTCCAGCAGGAACGGAACCAAGAGGAGATAGCCAGCGACGCCTCCCACTTCCACGGCTCCAACGATCAGGAAGAACTTGCTCCAGAATCCGGAGAATGGTGGCACGCCGAGGATAGCGAACATCCCCACCAAGAAAGCTACGGCAATGAGCGGCGCCTTCTTGGCAAGCCCGCTCAGCTCTCTGATGCTGCGCGTGCCCGTCACATAGGAAATCGCCCCCACGCACAAGAAGAGCAACCCTTTGCCGACGCCGTGATTCATGATGTGCATAATGCCACCCAGCATGCCTGAACGCGAGCCCATGATGCCGAAGGACAGGCCCAGGAGAATGTAGGAAAGGTGCGTGATTGTGGAAAAGGCGAGCAGACGCTTCAAGTCGTCCTGGAAGAAGAACATGTAGACGCCGACTAACATGGTGACCACGGCCATGATGCCCAGCAACAGTCCGGAGCCCATCGACAGCTGCTCGGTGGCTGTGCTCACGCGGGCAATCAAGAAGACACCGGCTTTAACCATGGCCGCCGCGTGCAGGTACATGCTCACGGTCGTGGGTGCCGCCATGGCGTCAGGCAACCAGGTGTAGAAGGGAACCTGTGCGGACTTGGCCCAGGCGGCTACCAGAAAACAGGCAAAGAGCAGGCTGCGCAGGCCGGGCGCCAGCTGATCCAGGGCACCAAAGTCGAAAGTCCCGGTCTTCACAAAAATCGTTACCAGGGCCACCGCAAAGAAGACACCGCCAGAATAGGTCATGAGCAAAGCCTTGAAACCGGCACGCAGCGACTCATCGTTACGATAGTGGGAGATAAGTGCATACGAGGTGAGAGTGGTGAGCTCCCAGAAAATGTACAGCTGCAGCAGGTTCGGCGAAATGGCCACTCCGATCATTGAGGCGACGAACAGCAGCAACCAGAAGTGGTGTCGCTCCTTGCCTTCGCGAGAGGGGTGCTCCTTGTTGCCCTTGCCGATGTAGTCCAGGGCATAGACGATCACCAGGAACCCTAAGACAGCCACCACGGTGAGCATGAGCATGCCCAGGGGATCTAAGAGGTAGCCGAACAACGGCACTGGCTCATGGCCAAGGCGCGGCACGGTGCCTGCTGGCCCCGCTTCGACCTGCATCGGCCGCTCTTCGGCTTCCCCGCGGAACTTGATCAGCCACGGCACCGAGATGGTCACCGCGCGCTCCGTTCCCGGGAAGACCCCGCCGATGATCGAGGCCGCCACAACGAGCATCAGCCCCACGGCCACCAGGGCCGAGAGGTCGCTCCACTTCTTCCGCAACAGCCCGGAGAGAACTGCACCTACCACGGGAAACAATAGGAGAAGCACCACAAGTGTACTCATGTAGTCGCGCCCTCGTCTGATGTCATCCCAAGCAGCTCGTTGACAAGTGCCCGCAGAAGCTCCACACTCTCCTGCACTGCAGGCGCCAGCCCAGATCCACGCCCGAGTCCGGCAGGCTGAATGCCAATGAGCACTACCTCAGCCCCTGTCTCCGCCCGCAGATAGTCAATCAACGTGCGCAACGACGCGTGATGCGTGTCAAACCTCTTCTGTGCAAGCCCATCCGCGCTGAGGATCGCGATCGTCCCCGGTTCTTGCCCGAGGTCGACCGCATCGGCAATCAGTATCCTGTCCGGCTTGAATTCCTTGACCGGCCCAGTGTAGGCTTCCGGCACGTCTCCACAGTCAATTGGGCAAAACCGCGCGCTGCGCACCAAGCCTCTTGCCAGGATCGAACCTGCCTGATCGTCGCCCCGCCATTCGCTGCCGACGCCCAGGAGCACTACCCGCCCTTTGAGCAGCGACTCGAGGGCGGCGGCCAGGCCCTCGGGCCTCATTCCTCCTCTCGTTTCAGCAATACTACAAAGATGAAGAACGCCGTCGCCAAGGTGGCGAGTACCTCAATCGCCAGATAAAAGGCGGCCACAAAAGGTCTGTACGCCGGCCTTCCCCACTCTTCGATGCCCTCAGCCAACAAGGGCGTCGGCACAGCCGAATCGCTGGCCTGGTTCGCCGGCTGAGCTGCAAGCGCCGTCTCGTCCAGCGCCGCTTGGCTTGGCTCGGCTGCAGTCAAGCTCCCGAACGCCCCGCAGGCAACAACCACCAGGAGTAAAAAGGCCTTCTGCAGATCCGTCGCAGTCATGGGTATGTCACTCCACTCGGCTCGAGTCGTACCCGATCAGCGCTCAGGCAGCACCTTGATCTGGCGCCAGCTAAACACCGGCCCGTCCACGCAAATGTACTTGTGGCCGATGGCGCAGTGTCCGCACTTGCCCACGCCGCATTTCATGTAGCGTTCCAAGGTGGAGATGATGTGATCGTCCGCAAAACCCATGGCCAGCAGATCCTGGATGACAAACCGGATCATGATCGGTGGTCCACAGGTAAATGCAAAGGTGCGCTTCGGGTCCACCTTGATTTTCTCGAAGAGAGTAGTGACCACCCCCACCGGGCCGGTCCATGACTCATCGGCGCGGTCTACGGTCTGGAGGAGGCGCACATCGTCGCGCGCGGCCCACTCCTCGAGCGCGTCCTTATACACCCGATCAGCTGGCGTACGCGCCCCGTACAGAATGGTAAACTCTCCGAACTTGATTCTCTTGTCGAAAATGGGCTCGATGAGGGAGCGCAGCGGTGGCAACCCGATACCTCCGGCCACGATGAGGATGTCGTAGCCCATCACCTCTTCGAAGGGAAAGCTGTTGCCCAGCGGGCCGCGCACGCCGAACACGTCGCCCACTTTGGCCTCATGCATGGCGTTGGTCACCGTGCCGGTGGCACGCACCGTGATGCGGAAGTTACCCTTGCGCAAGGGGTTTGAGCACAGGCCAAAGGGGGCCTCTCCCTTGCCGAAGACGGAGACTTCCACAAACTGCCCTGGCTTGTAGCTGAACGACTTGTTGTACTTCTCGTCCAAGAAGTGAAGGGTAAACGTCTTCGTATCGGGTGTCTCATCCACAATCTGGTCGATGACCGCCAGCTGTGGGAGGTAGAGGTTCTCCATTCCGCTGCTTCCTCGCCTTGTAGTTCACGAAGAGTGTCGCTACGCGCCCATCTGTTCGGGCTCCGGTTGTCCTTCACGCCGCAGCCGTTTCACCACGGCAGGCAAGTCCAAGAGCCCGATGGCCTCGCACACCGTGATGCACCGTCCGCAACCGACGCAGCCATGGTGGCCGTCCAGCTTGACATACGCATAGCTGAGCTTGTGGTAGAAGCGGCGCTTGATGCGCTCCTTAGTCTTTTCGCGCGGATTGTGCCCGGAGGCCTCACGCGTAAAGCCGGAATACTGGCACGAGTCCCAACAGCGGAAACGCACCCCGCACGTTGGCGACTCCATGTAGTCGGCCACGTCGTAGCACGTGCAGACCGGACAGACATGGGTACAACCGCCGCAGCTGAAGCATTCAAAACCCATTTCGTCCCATAGCTCTTCCCGGACGCGGTTGTTGGTAATCTGAATGATAGCCTTGGCCACGTAGGCGGTGGGCACCATCTGGCTGTCGCACTTGGCCATGAGCTCCTTGCGCCGCTGCAAATCCTCCTGCGTGGCGGCCACCAGGCCCTTTTTTACCTTCTTCAAGATGGCGATTCCCTTGTTGCTCCCCACATCGATGAGGTAGCGATCGCCAAAGTCGGTCAGCTGCAGGTCAAA
>JACIZP010000228.1 GCA_014359355.1 Calditrichota bacterium
ATGATTGACGCTGACGCCACTTTGCGTGACGAGGCCCAGCGACTAATCGAACTTGCCTTGGCAGAGGATGTGGGCGACGGGGACATCACCACCACCAGCACCGTACCCCGCGACCTTCGCGGGCAGGCGACGATCATTGCCAAGGCGGAGGGTGTGGTCGCCGGGCAGTTCGTCGCCGAGATGACCTTCGCACACGTGGATGCGCAGGTCAAGTACTGCGCACTGGTTGCCGATGGTTCCCCGGTGACAAAGGGCACAACCGTGGCGCTCATCGAAGGCCCGGTGGCCAGTATCTTGGTCGGCGAGCGGACGGCACTCAACTTCCTCGGGCGGCTCTCGGGTATCGCCACCTTAACCGCCCGCTTTGTGCAGCAGGTGGCGGGGAGCAACGCGCGTATCCTTGACACGCGCAAGACTACCCCTGGCCTGCGCGCTTTGGAGAAGTACGCCGTCCGCTGCGGGGGCGGGCACAATCACCGCTTCGGCCTGTTCGATATGTTCCTCATCAAGGAAAACCACATTCGTGCCTGTGGCTCGCTGAGCGAGGCGGTTCGCCGCTGCATGCAGACCCGCAAGGACCGGCCGGTCAAGATTGAGGTCGAGGCGACGACGCGCGACGAAGTGCTGGAGGCATTGGCTGCCGGCGTGGATCGCATCATGCTGGACAACATGTCCCTGGCGATGATCGCCGAATGCGTGCGGCTGGTCGCTGGCAAAGTGGAGCTGGAGGTGTCGGGCAATGTTTCGCTGGACAACGTAGCCGCGATAGCGCAAACAGGAGTGGATCTCATCTCGGTGGGGGCCCTCACGCACTCGGCCCCAGTCCTGGACCTGTCACTTCAGCTTCGCACCCTTGGCCCCGCATAGGAAGGGCACCTTGGCACCCCCGGATAAAACCTTCGAGCGACCTGATGAAGAGCGGGTGGACGAGCGCATCCGCCATAGCCTGGAAGTGCGGCATGCGGGTCGGCTCGTATTCGTGAGCGACGGGAAGTGGCTGCACCCGCTGTTCGAGTTAGAAACCTTCCTCCAGGAGCATACCATTCCGCCAGGAGAGCTGGTCGTCCACGACAAAATCGTCGGTCGGGCAGCGGCGCTCCTCCTGGTCTACCTCGGTGTGTCGCGAGTCGTTGCAGATCTTCTGAGCAGGGGGGGGCAGGAGGTTCTGGAACACTACAAAGTCTCCTATCAATTTGTGACCCTGGTGGACAGGATCCTCTGCAGGACTGAGGAACTCCTTGCCCACGAGCTGGACCCCGCAAGAGCCCATCGGATGCTTCTCGAACTGGCCAGAGGAGGAAGCTCCACTGGGCAACAGCCGCCGTCGCCCTGAGCGCCAACCCTCGGTTGAACGACCTGTTGCACGCAGAGGGGTAGAGTGCAGAGCATGCCGGCTGGAGCACGTGGTAGCCCACGTTTCAGCGCCGGCGACAGTGGAACACGTTTTGCAAGAAGGGAGTTGAACAGTCGGCGCGCTGCCAATGTGGCAAGTAACTAAGACCATGCGTGCCGAAATGGCACTTTGTCTGACAGGGGGAAAGGAGTTGAGCACAGATGGCAGATGAGAAGATACCCAGTCCTTGGGAGATTCAAAAGGACATCAGCGACTATCTGAAGCGAAAGTACGGTGACCGCGTGATCATCCCGCCGCAGCCGGACTTGGCGGGCGACAGCGGGGGCGACCGCACGCAGCGCGAGGAGCCACCCCTCAACATCGATTTTGACCTCAAACCCGAGGAGCTCGAGGCGTATCTGAAGCAATATGTAGTCAATCAGGACGAGGCCATCGAGGTCCTGGCCACCAAGATTTGTACGCACTTCAACCGCATGCGCCTAGAGATGTCGCCCGGAGGCCCGGGTGAGCTGGTGGGCAACATCAAGAACAACGTCCTGATGATTGGCCCGACCGGCGTCGGCAAGACCTTCATTGTCAAGCTTATCGCCAAAAAGATAGGTGTCCCCTTTGTGAAGGGCGATGCAACCAAGTTCAGTGAGACCGGCTACGTTGGGGGCGACGTCGAGGACCTGGTGCGCGATTTAGTCCGGGAGGCTGACGGCAACATTCGCCTTGCCGAATACGGGATCATCTATCTGGACGAAATCGACAAGATTGCCTCCAGTGGCACGGTGTACGGCCCGGACGTGTCCAGGACCGGCGTGCAGCGCAACCTGCTCAAGCTGATGGAAGAATCAGAAGTCGATCTGAAGACGCCCCATGACTTGGCCGCGCAGATGGAGGCTGCCCTGGAGGCGCAGCGCACGGGCAAGGTGACGCGCAAGAAGGTCAACACCAAGAACATCCTGTTCGTGGTCAGCGGCGCTTTTGCCGAATTGGAAGACATCATCCGCAAGCGGCTGAAGCAGCAACCCATTGGCTTCAAGAGCGAAAAGAGCGAACCCCTGGCGGACCTCGACCGGCACGAGCTGCTCAAGATGGTGCGCTCCGAGGACCTGATCAAGTACGGCTTCGAGTCGGAGTTTGTCGGCCGCCTGCCAGTGGTGGTCTGCCTCAACGACCTCAGTGTGGAAGACCTCTATCGGATCGTGAAGAACCCCAACAGCGTGGTCGTGCAGGCGAAGAAGCGCGACTTTATGGCCTATGGCATCGAGCTGGAGTTCGAGGACGAGGCGTTGCGCAAGATCGCAGAGCAGGCGTATGCCGAGCGTACAGGGGCGCGTGGCTTGGTGAGCGCCATGGAGAGAGTCCTCATCAAATTCGAAAAGAAGCTCCCCTCCACCGACATTAAGAAGCTGACGGTCACGGCTGCGATGGTGGAGAATCCTGCCGAGGAGCTCGACAAGCTTCTCAGGCAGCATGCCATTAAAGCAGTGCAGAAGAGGCTTCTTGCGGCAACCGGCGTGGTGGTGACCTTCACGGACAAGGCCATCGAGATGATTAGTCAGATGGCTAAGGAGCAGGATCGCACGTTTGAAGCGGTGTGCAATGAGCTTCTCAAGGACTACGAGTATGGCATCAAGCTCCTTAACCGCCCGGAGTTCAAGGTAGACGAGAAGGTGGTGGCTGATCCAAAAGGCCGGCTCGAAGAGCTCATCAGGGAGGCTTACCACCGCCGGAGTCAGCAGAAGTGAGGTGACCCGACGCCCGCGCAAGAGAGGCGCAACGATTTGGCAGCATGGCAGACGACTCCTTAAAGGCCGGCATGGGCAATGACCGCAGATTAGTGCCCCTGGAGGTCAAGCTTGCCCATCTTCCAGAGCGGCCTGGTGTCTACCTATTCCGCAACAGACTGGGCAAGGTCATCTATGTCGGCAAGGCCAAGAACCTGCGCTCACGGGTCAGGTCCTATTTTGGCAGCAGGCCGAACTCCGAGTCGCCGAAGGTGCAGGCCATGGTGCGCCAGATTCGGGACTTGGAGACGGTGGTCACCGACTCAGAAGTCGAGGCCCTCATTCTGGAGGCGAATCTCGTCAAGGAGTACCGGCCGCGGTACAATATCAACCTCAAGGATGACAAAAGCTACCCGTACCTGAGGGTCACCAACGAACCATTCCCCCGCGTTTTCCCCACGCGCCGCGTTGTGCAGGACGGCTCACGCTATTTTGGCCCCTACACCGACGTGAACGGTCTCCGGGACTTGCTCAAGACCATACGCCGGATTTTCCCCTTGCGGAGCTGTTCCTATGAGCTCACGGAGGAGTCGATCGCACAGGGAAAATTCAAGGTCTGCCTCGATTACCACATCAAGCGGTGCTTGGGTCCATGCGAAGGTCATGTGGGACAGGCCGAGTACGCCCGCGTGGTGGACTATGTCGTGCAGTTCATCGACGGCCGCAGCAACGCGGTCGCTGACGCCCTCCGAGCACGCATGCATGAGCTTGCCGCCCAGCTTCGCTTCGAAGAGGCTGCAAGGCTCCGCGATATCCTTGCCTCACTGGATGAATTCCGCCAGAAGCAGAAGGTGGTCAGCAACTTGGCGCTGGACCGTGATATTCTGGCTACCGCTGTAGCCGGCGATGATGCGTGCGGAGTGGTGTTCAGGGTGCGCGAAGGGCGTTTGGTAGGCCGTCAGCACTTCTACATGTCGGGCGCCGCAGAGGAGTCGTTGGCTTCAGTCACCACTTCGTTCCTGAAGCAATACTATGTCAAGAGCGAGTACATCCCGGGCGAGGTTTTCGTGCCATGCGAGATCCTGGAACAGGAACAAGTGGTGCGCTGGCTTTCGGAGAGGCGCAAAGGCCAGGTGACGCTCAAGATTCCGTCCGAGGGGGAGGACTTGAAGCTGGTGAAGATGTGTCTGCGGAACGCAGAGCTGCTGTTGGGTGAGCTCAAGCTGCAGAAGGCCAGCCAACATGAGCGGGTCTCGCGGGCGGTTGCAGCACTGCAGCAGGACCTTAGTTTGCCCAAGGCTCCCCGGGTGATCGAAGCTTTTGATGTCTCAAATATCAGTGGGAGCGAGGCCGTGGCCTCCATGGTCTACTTTCGAAACGGCAAGCCGGTGAAAAGCCAGTACCGTCGCTTCAGAATAAGGGGCCCCGAGACGCCAAATGACTATGCAATGATGCGCGAGGCCGTGACCCGGCGGTACACGCGATTGCGCAATGAGGGTCAGGAACTTCCCGATTTGGTGCTGGTGGACGGTGGCAAGGGGCAACTGGCGGTGGCGCAGGAGGTGCTCGCCTCTCTCGGCTTGCAGCTGCCCGTGGTGGCGTTGGCCAAACGTCTCGACGAGGTGTTTGTGCCAGGGAGCTCGGAGCCGCAGAACATTCCGCGGTACTCGTCAGGGCTGAAGCTCTTGCAGCGTATCCGCGATGAATCGCACCGCTTCGCCGTCGCCTACCACCGCCTGCTGCGAGACAAGCGCACGCTCGAGTCAGCGCTGGACCTCATCCCGGGCGTCGGTAGTGCGCGGCGGCAGGCTCTGCTCGCCGCCTTCGGCTCTGTGGATGCCCTGCGGCAGGCGAGTATCGAAGAGATCGCCGGCGTACGCGGCATTCCGCGCCGGCTGGCGGAGCGGATCTGGAAAGCCCTGAACGAAGGTGTCGACGACCAGCGTGATGTCTCACCGTGAGGCCTGCGGGGGATCGACCTTAATCGGTGTACAGAAGGAAGGTAGTACGTGGACGGATCTGCAGCGGAGGTGGGAATGATCAGGCACTTTGACCAGTTGGTGGCAGAGGTCCAGAAAGTCGGCCGCAAGAAGGTTGCCGTGGCAATGGCAGACGAGGAAGATGCCATTCGGGCAATAATGCACGCCCGTGCGCAGGGTGTGGCCGAGCCGGTGCTGGTGGGCGAGAAGGAGGCCATCCTGCGGACAGCCGAAGAGGCAGGGCTCGACGTAGCAGACTTGCCGATTGAGCATGCGGAAGGCGAGGCCGGTGCGGTGGCAAAAGCCGTGGAGCTCGTGCGTGCCGGGGCCGCGGATGTGCTCATGAAGGGTCGCTGCTCGACGGCTACCTTTCTCAAGGGCATTCTGGACAAAGAGAAAGGCTTGCGTGGTGCCGGACTACTCTCGCACCTTGCCGCCTTTGAAGTGCCGTCTTACCCCAAGCTGATCCTGATGTCCGATGCCGCGATGAATATCTATCCCGACCTGCAGACGAAAGTGGCGATCGTGCAGAATGCGGTCGCTGTGGCACATCGGCTGGGCATACCCAGGCCAAAGGTGGCGCTTATCGCCGCAGTGGAGAAGGTGAACCACGAAGACATGCCGTGCACCGCTGACGCAGCTGTCATAGCCAAGATGGCCGAACGTGGCCAGATCCAGGGGGCGATTGTCGATGGCCCGCTGGCGGTGGACAATGCCCTGAGCGCTAAGTCCTGCGAGGTGAAGGGCATCGCAAGTCCTGTGGGGGGCGACGCGGACATACTCATCATGCCGACCATTGAGGTGGGCAACTGCTTCTACAAAACCCTCACGGTGCTCGCTGGAGCACGCTGCGCCGGCATCATTGTTGGCGCAAAGGTCCCTGTGGTACTCTCCTCGCGCGCAGACAGCGACGACACGAAATTCCTCTCCATCGCCTTGGCAATCAAAGTCAGCTGAGCAACCCGGGCAGTGGGGTTGCCTTGACAACAAGGTGAACAGGGTGATAGAAGTTTTGCCCCGCCTGGGTTCGCGAGCGCGACGCGCCGGCCTGTAACCCTCCACAAACCAAGGTATGAGTGCGCCAGGCCTTCCCTCTTTGAAGCTGGCAAGGCATTTGCACCATTGCCAAGCGGCAGCGGGGAGAGACCGATCAGGGCTCCCGGCCAAGCCAAAGACAAGAAGAGAGGAGGGTAGGCAGATGAACCGGCCCACATTGGTGATGCTGGCCGCCGTTGCGGCCGTGGCGATGCTGGCAGTGCCAGCCCGCTCATCCATCGACTATTCGATGGCGGTGGAAGTCTGGACCGACCGTGGTGAGGATTTCTTCTACCTGCCTGGCGATCCCTTTCGGGTCTACTTCAGGGCTCCAGAGGATTGCTACCTGGTGCTTTATGAGATAGACACGGAGGGTAACGTCTACCTTCTGTTCCCCGAGCCTTTGGGCAGAGCTTTCTTCGCAAGGGGTGGCCTGGTTTATTGCGTTAACGACCTGGTTGAAGAGGCGGATTTGGCCGTGTTTGGGCCTTCTGGAGTCGGCTACATCGGGGTATTGGCAAGCCCCGTGCCGTTTCGTGTGCCGACTTGGCTGCGGCCACATCCTGCCCTGCGAAGGTGGGTCACTGTGTACCACCGCTGGTACTACCCTCCGGTGGTCGTGGAGCCCTATGTGGCAATATTTCACATCAACGCCAGGATCGCAGAGGGGTGGGGGTGGGGATTGCGGTTCGGTGTGGGGTATTGCTGGTTCTACGTGGAGCGGCGCTACGTTCCGGTCTACCCAATTTGGCATCCACGTTACTGGGAAGTGCGCGTGGTGACGCGCCCGCTCTACGACCGCCTATGGACCCGGCACGATAGCTTCTACCGGCTTCCTCCCCGTAGGGCAGAGGATCACCATGTGCCCAGGCAACCGGAACATCGGTCTCCGGAGCCGCGACCGTTTGAACGCCCGCGGCAGTTCCGCGCCTCGCCAGCGCCAGAACCTCCTTCCTGGGTACAGGCTGCGGACTCCCGCCGCCCTTATGATGGCGGACCGGCAAGGCTTCGACGGGAAGATGGCTCGCGACAGAGGATAGCCCGTGAAGAACCCTCGGAGCAAGGATTTCGGCCAGAGAGGCAGCTGGGACGGCCCGAGTCTCCTCGTCTCTGGGAACGCACCGCTCCCCAGGCGGCGCCGCGCAGCGATGAGGCCGTTCGGTCTCGCCGTCG
>JACIZP010000229.1 GCA_014359355.1 Calditrichota bacterium
GCGGTTTTGTGCTTTCTGAGAAGCATGAAGTGCGGAGGGAGTGCTTTTCTTGCTTGCGCGCTATGCAGATTTTGCGTATATTTGCCCGACCTTTTCATAGCTGAACGGGAGCAGAGCAGACTCCTGTGGCGAAGGCATACTACGGAGGAGCTATGGAAGCGACGCGCAAGACCCTGCCGCCAAACGCCTATCGTCCCCTCAATGAGGGCGAGGTGTATGTGCCCTATGTGCCGCCTTCTCAGGCCCCCGCAGAGGCCAGTGGGCGGGCAATCTTCTGGGGCCTGCTCATGGCGGCCGTGTTCACGGCCGCTGCTGCCTACCTCGGTCTGAAGATTGGCCAGGTCTTCGAAGCCGCGATCCCGATTGCCATCCTGGCAGTAGGACTGGCCGGACTCTACGCTCGGCGGAACACCATCCTCGAGAACGTGATCATCCAGTCCATCGGCGCCGCCTCGGGGGTGATCGTAGCGGGGGCGATATTCACCATCCCCGCCCTTTACATCCTCAAGCTGCAGGCCAACTTTTTCCAGATCTTCCTCGCCTCTCTTTTCGGCGGATTCTTGGGCATCCTCTTCTTGATTCCGTTGCGTCGCTACTTTGTGGCGGAGCAGCATGGCCATCTCCCGTTCCCCGAGGCCACGGCTACAACTGAAGTCCTTGTCACCGGGGAAACCGGTGGAGCGCAGGCGGTCGTCTTGCTGATTTCTGCGGCGGTGGGCGGTATCTACGACTTCTTGATCGCCACATTTGGCATGTGGGCGGAGGTGATCTCCACGCGGTTGGTGCCGTGGGGCGCTGCACTCGCCGACAAGGCAAAGTTGGTGCTCAAGCTCAACGCCGGTGCGGCAGTCATGGGTTTGGGCTACATCATCGGCTTGCGCTATGCCACGATCATCTGCGCCGGGAGCTTCGTGTCCTGGCTGGTGCTCATTCCAGTCACCTGGTTCTTCGGGCAGCACCTGGGCGTCACCCTTCCGCCTGGCAGCGTGCCCATCGGTCAGATGTCTGCCGAGCAGATTTTCACCTCTTACATCCGCCACATCGGCATCGGCGGGATCGCCTGCGCGGGTATCATCGGCATCGTCAAGAACATCAAGATCATTGCCCAAGCTTTTACGGTGGGCTTCAAGGAGATTTTTGCGGGGAAGGCGGCCAGCACCGGCGGCACAGTCAGCAGGACTGACCGCGACATCCCCATGTCCGTGCTCCTCGTCCTCATCGGCCTGGTCACGGTGTGCATTCTCCTTTTCTTCCGCGCCTGGGTGGTAACGAGCTGGCTCCATGCGGTGGCGGCGTTGCTTCTGGCGCTGGTCATCGCTTTTCTCTTCACCACGGTGGCTGCACGGGCCACGGCCATTGTGGGTGTCAACCCGGTCTCCGGCATGACGCTCATGACTTTGATTGTGAGCAGCATCATACTGGTCAAGTTGGGGCTTTCGGGAACGAGCGGCATGTTGTCGGCGCTGATCATTGGCACCGTTGTCTGCACGGCACTCTCCATGGCTGGGGGGTTCATCACCGACCTAAAGATCGGCTACTGGATCGGTTCCACGCCCTTCAACCAGGAACGGCTCAAGTTTCTCGGAGCGCTGGTCGCCTCCTTGGCTGTCGGCGGCGTGGTGCTGCTCCTCAACAAAGTGTACGGCTTTGTACCTTCTGAGGAGCATCCCTCGCCGATGGCCGCCCCCCAGGCCAACGCGATGGCCGCAGTCCTCAACGTTCTTTTCACGAGCTCTCAGGTGCCGTGGGGCTTGTACGGCGCAGGGGTCTTCATGGCGCTCACGCTGGAGATGATCGGCGTGCCACCTCTCGCTTTTGCCTTGGGCATGTATTTGCCCATCGAGCTTAACACCCCGCTCATCGTAGGAGGGCTGATTGCTCACTGGGTGTCGCATCGCAGCAAGGACGAGGCCCTCAACAGTGCCCGACGCGAGAAAGGGACGCTTATTGCTTCGGGTTTCATCGCCGGCGGCTCCATCATGGGGGTGGTGAGTGCCTTCCTCGCGCTTGTGGCGGGCGACAGACTGCACATTGGCCTTGCTGAGACCACGATCGGCAACTGGCATGTGGGGATGATGGTAAGCCTCGTGGCTTTCCTCGGGCTCTGCATATTTCTCTACCGTTACGCCATGAGCGCACGAGGACAGGGGTAGGAAGAGCTCTTGCCGACGAGGGGAAAAGGGCAGAGGGCAGGAGCAACAACTCCTGCCCTTTGTGCACTACGCCCTTGTTCTGGGTCAGAACCGGTCCGCCAGCCTGGTAGTTTCCATGGCCTGCACGACTCCAGCCAGCACGCGCCGCACCGTCTTGTTGACATCGTGCTTGGCCCGGCGGCGCAGGAGCGGCAAGGCCTGCGGATCGCCGATCTTGCACAGAGCTACGGCGGCGGTAATGCGCGCCGCATAGTCGAGGTCGTGCTCGACCATCCACATCAGCCGGGGCACCGCCGCGCGGCACTGCATGTCCCCAAGCAGCTGGGCAGCGCTGGTGCGCACCCCACGGTTGCCATCGCTCAGGCAGGCAATCAGGTAGCGCTCGTACTCTCCATTCGGCGCCGTGGCTTTCGCCGGAAAGACGCCAGAGAGGGTAACGATGGCGCTGAGCAGCACAATGGTCACCGCCTTCATCGCATGGGCCTCCTCGATTTGTTCACCATTCCACCGAGCCCATGTTCAATTCCCATGCCATGGCGGGCGAAAGGCGCTTCATGGCCTTCTTTTCGATGGCGCTGTAACTATTTGTGAACTCAAGGGATGGCAAAGCGCAGAAGAACGGGCTTTGCTGCTCGGAAGGGGTAACTGTGTGGGCCCCAGTGAAGTGGTACAAATCCCCCATCTCCGCGGCACGCATCGTACCACTCACGGCGGAGTGGCGCGGTACTTGTCCAACTTTTCACGCAGCGTCTTGCGGGCAATGCCCAGGATGCGGGCCGCTTGCGACTTGTTATGCCCCACGGCCCGCATCACCTGCTCGATGTAGCGCCGCTCCAGTTGCTCGAGGGTCAGCTGCTCGCTCTCTGCCACCAGGGCTTTGCCCTCCACGGGAGAAAAAGGCACCAGGTGAAAGGTCAGATAGGGTCCGCGTTCCAGAATCACGGCCCGTTCGATAAGGTTCTGGAGCTCCCTGACATTGCCGGGGTAGTCGTAGGCAACCAGCCTTTGCAGCGCACGGGGATCAATGCCTCTGAGGGGCTTCTGGTACCTCTTGGCAAAGCGCCTCACAAAGAAATCGGCCAACAGGGGGATATCCTCCCGGCGCTCGCGGAGGGGAGGGAGTGCAACCTCCACTACGTTGATCCGATAGTAGAGATCTTCGCGGAATTTGCCTGCGCGAATCTCCTGACGCAAGTCGCGATTGGTGGCAGCGATCAGCCGCACGTCAACTTGCAACGTGTCGTTCCCGCCCACTCGCTGAAAAGTCCCCAATTCGATGACCCGCAGGAGTTTGGCCTGCACGGCGAGGCTCATGTCGCCTATCTCGTCCAAGAAGAGGGTCGAGCCATGGGCGAACTCGAACTTGCCCATCTTGCGAGCGCATGCCCCAGTGAAGGCTCCCTTCTCGTGGCCAAATAGCTCGCTCTCCACCAGCGCCTCGGGGAGGGCTGCGCAGTTGAGCGTTACCATTGGGCGTACGGCGCGCTGGCTCTTGCGGTGGATTGCCCTGGCCACCAGCTCTTTGCCAGTGCCACTCTCGCCCGTTATGAGCACCGGCACGTCTCGCGGTGCCACCTCGTCGATGAGCTCGCGTACGGCCTGCATCGCCGGGGACTGCCCCAACAGCTCCGCCTCCTCTTCCTGTCCTTGCACCCGAAAGCCACTCAGCCGTTGCCTGGTTTGGTTGCTCCGGCCTCCAGCCATGCGCTGGCCGTTCGGCAAGAGGCGTTCCAGGCACAGCACCCCCTGGCTCATGAGCACGCGCAATGCGTCCAACTCGGGCGCACCATAGTCGGTGCCATCGCCCTTTTGCCCCAGACTCAATACACCCACCAAGAGGCCTTTGACGTAGAAAGGCAAGCGCAGCTCACAACGGAAATGGCGTGCCTCCCCCGGCGCGAACATCATCAGAAACCTCGCCCCATGCTCCTCTGCCAAGGCGAGCAGCTCGCCGCCTTCGTACATCCATTTGGCCACATCCTCGGTGAGCACCAGTCGCGCTTCTGGCAACCGGGCCGTGGCAAAGCCCCGCACCCGCTTGTGGGTCAGGCGAAGCGTCTGCACATCGAAGAGCATCAGCGACGCCTGGCAGCAGCCAACCAGGCGCACCGCAGCGTCGATGAGCGCGTCCAACAAGGCATCGAGGTCCCGGCACGCCAGCAGGGTCTCGCCCACCTCCGCCAAGCGGCTCAGCAGCACACTGCGTTCGTCGGGTGTCGTCATTGCAGCTCTTCATACAGAATGTTAGGGTGAAAAGTTGCAGACAAAACGCTGAGGGGCAGAGGAAATGCGAGGCGAGGATGCCGCAATTACACAGGGCAAGCCAGCCCCCGGAGCGGCAGCCGCAGGGTGTCAGAAGGCCTCAGTCTGGCAGGAGGAAACACATAAAGCTCAGGCTCGTGTCTACAAAGACAGCGACCCCTCGTGGGCATTCATCAGAAAGTCGGCAGGGTCAGAACAGCATCGACAGAAAGGCTCAAAAGCGATATGTGGCAGCCACCCGCAGGCTGGCGTCGGTTGCAGAGTACCTCCAATCCACTCCGAACTCCACGTCCCCCTGGCTTGCGGGGCGATTGCTCCGCTTGGCCAGCCACATGGCGTCGACGGCGCTCACCAAATGGTTGGCAATGATGGCACCCACCACCATGACCGAGCGCTGGTAAGCTTTGTCGGCACCCACGCGCAGGTGTGCGTAGCGGACACGCTCCACCTCGCTCGGCCACGCCCAGAAATAAGTCTCGCTGTCCGGGTACACCTTTGGCAGGTTACGCTCCCGCAGCATCGCCGCGTTGTAGGCCTCAATGTCGCTGTAGTTGCCAATATCCACGAAGTAGCGGTGGGACTTGCCCCGTGGCTCGACACCTGCCCGTGCAGCAGCGTAGGCACGATAGTCCTCGGTGCGCCAGTCGCCATAGACCCTGAAGGCAGCAAATGCGGCCCACAGCCCCGCTTCCGCTGCCGTAAAGGCCCAGCCACGAGTCGCGGCCCTGCAATAGCGCTCCCCCAAGCCGGGCAGGAGGAGCGAGAGGAAGAACGCCCGCGCTGGCGACCTCCCCGTCACCGGGCTTGTTGACGGGGCAGGCGCTGCCAGCGGCTTCATGACAGGAACCTCTCTGAGGAGCACCTGCGCCGCCCCTTGACTGCCCAGGGAGCCGAAGAATAACCTCGTGGCTGCGTTCAGGGAGTCGCTGTGCGGCAACTCCTGGCCCATGCCACATGCCGAGAGCGCGAGGACCATAGCCACCGCGCTCGTTGTGCTCAGGCCCTTCACCAGTTCACCCGCAGGCTAAGGAGATAGTCACCTGTCTGCGGCATCGGGACGATGCGCAGCGAGGTATGAGCCACGCGACGGTTGTGCCGCGACACGGTCCATGCCGCATCCAACGCGCTCAGTCCGTGATTAGCAAGGGCAATCATTTCGCAGGTGGCCGCCTTCTTGTAGGCCTTGTTGCTCTTGTCGCGCAGCGTCTCGTAGTAGTCTCGCCGTGCCGAATCTCTCCCCCGCGGCGTGTTGGTATCGTCCCAGCCGACATTGAATTGATCGTACTTGCCGATCATTTCGTAGTACTGTTGGTCCTTCTCTTCGTGCAGGAAGTGACTAAAGTGTTCGCGTTCCCACTGGCGCAGCGCCGGCAGATCTGACGCGGGCAGGCCTGACTCCAGAGCGATCCAGGCCCAGTATTCATCCTCCCGCCAGTGCGTGTCCGCGAATTCGTGAAACTGGCTCTTGATGCGGTCGCCATCCTTGTCCCAGCGGACGTAGAACACCCAGCTTGCCACTTCTACCGTGACAAAGCCGAGGGCCTTCCAATAGGAACCAGCGTAGACCTGGCCGGCGCCGGGTATTGCCGCTGAGGCCAATCCGCCGAGCAGCGGAGACTTCTGCCCCCCTTTGGCATTGTCCCTGTGCTTCTCCGGTGCGAGCGCCCCGCGCAGCCACGGGCTGAGCAACGCAGCGTGAAACGTGCGCTCATCACCAGTCACGCCCAAGCGCTGCCTTTGAAGAAGCGAGTTCTGCGCCGCCGCTTCTTCTACTGCCCCTGCAACCCAACAGCAGACGGCCATTACGAGCAGGAACGTGCGGGTCATCGGCTCATGTCCTCCTTGCCGCTATTCCCAGAATGCGAAGGCAAGACCAAAGTGATAGCGCCATTGCTGGCCATGACGAAGGCCGGTGGACGCGTTGGTGAAACCGTCCAGGCCATAGGCAGCGCTCAGCCAAAGGCGCGTCGGGTAGCCGTAGAACGAGAACGCCTCAAGACGGAGCTCCACGCCTACGTCGCGCTTGAATTCCTTCGGCTCGAGCCGCCCATTGAAGGCGTTGCCCCAGTCGGCAAAAGCCCCCGCGTACAGTTTGTCCATGGTCACCTGGAGGACCTTGCGCTTGATGGTCCTCCACAAGGGGAAACGGTAGTTCAAGGTGGCCACCAACATCTTCCGGCCTTCGATGCTGTAGTAGGAGTAGCCACGCATCCCGTCCAAGCCGCCGGCGAAAAAGTTAAAGAAACTGTCCACCGGGCGGTCAATGTAGCCGGCGCGCAGGCGCAGGCCTAAGGCGTGTCGACTTACGGGGACGCGCAAGTACTCCTGCCAGTCCAGCTGGACGGAGTTGTAGTTGTACGGCGTGTACATCTCCTGCACAGTACCGTACGGGTTGTCGGTGGAAAAATCCTCAAAGAACTTGTTGAACTCGTAGCGGTACATGAACCTGATCTTTCGCCCAGCCGCCGGGGCGATCTCGCTCGCCACTGCGCGACGGACCAGGTCGACCTCGCAGTCGACGCCGACCCGATTGCCGATGAAATAAGTGTTGGCGGGCGACCACCACCGCTTGTTTTGAAAGTAAAAGTCAGCGATCTTGCTCGTGTACTGCGCGTGCGAAAAGACCGGCCTGACCAAGAGCGCATCGAACAGCCAGTAGCGGCACCCGATCTCCGCTTCCAACACGTCGAAGCGCAGCTTCACCGGCAACAGCGGCTCGCCCTCCAGGATTTCGATGCGTTCGTCCATGTGCAGCGAGAATGCGTAGAGCTCCAGGAACAGCGTGGGCGCGAAACGCCGGTACTCAAAAATGGCAAACGCATCGAAATCGCGAGCCAGGTTCACTCCGAACCCGCCGAGCAGTGAGTACCGGTCAACCATGTCCGACGAGTAGAAATAGCTCCCCACCTTCAGGCGCCCGTAATCAAGCATGATGCGGGGGAGGAAGGCAAGCTGCGAATAGGCCATGCGGTACGGCCGCGCTGACGGTGCACGAGATGAGTCTGGCGGACTGGCAGCAGAGATTGGCGGCGAGGAGTTAGAACCCTCGCTGCGTAACCACGGCAAGGGAAAAGCCGCCACCGGCGGCCGCGATGAAAGCTCTTGCAGCGCAACCTTGTAGCCGTCTGCACGAAAAGAAGAATAGAGCAACTCGCCCGCGTCGTTGACGTCCGGCATAAAGGCGCCACCTTCAACATTGGTCAGCTGCTCGATTATCGTGCCTGCCACGTCGACCCGGTAGATGTTGAATATCCCGGTGCGAACCCAGCTAAAGTAGACCCACTGGCCGTCGGGGGAGAAGTGAGGGTCGCGCGCCTCCCCTTCGTCGATCAGCACGCGCATCGACCCTGAGGCCACCTCCATGAGCACGATGCTCCGCCCATGAGCCTTTCCCTGGGCGAAGACCAGACTCCTGCCATCCGGTGACCAGCGAGGCCCGTAGATTGTCTCTCCGTCCTTGTTGGTCGTTAGGTAGCGGAGCCCTGTGCCGTCCGCGCGCAGCGTGCAGAGATTATCGGTCCCGTCTCTGCTTACCACACACGCCAGGAGCTCGCCGTCCGGGGACCAGTCTGGGTCCCGCGCGCGGAGGGCATTGGTGAGACGAGTTTCGCGCTTGCGGCTCAGGTCGTAGACATGGAGGTCGAAGAGCCGCGAGCCATGCGCACACACACGCCGCCGCGCATAGACCAACCGCGTGCCTTCCGGCGACCAAGAAAGCTGGCCCTGCACGCCACGAGCTATCCCCCGCTGCGCAGCGGTGGTGCGGTCGTACACAAAAAGGGTCGTCTGGCTGAGATAATCGCGGTCACCCGTCCCCACATAGGCGAAACGCTGGCCATCCGGGGCCCACGCCGGGGAGACATTGCTGATGCCTTCCTTCACGAGCAGCTCGCCCTCCGCGCGATTCTGCCGCACAGGCGCCAGCTGTTCCTCGTAGCGCTCCTTCAGCCACGAGACCCATTCGGCGTAGAGCTGCTTTTCAGACATTCCCAGCACCCGCTGCACCGCCCCGTTCATGGTGAACTGGAATGGCTGACGAAGCACTGCGCAGAGGCGAGACAATACCTCCTCGCCAAACCGCTCCACGATGTACCGGACTAAGGAGTAACCCTGATTGTACACCCGCTCATTGCCTAAGCTGTTGTTGCCAAAGACGCCCATGGCGTCCAAGGAAAGAAGGTTGCCGCTGATAACTGCCGTGCGGAGCACCATGTCTCGGTGCGCGTCCCAGGTGTCGTGCCTCAGCGAGGAAAGCTGGTGCTGCGCCATGCCCTCGGCGAACCACATGGGGACTATGGTCATCGGCAACGGGTAGGAGACAATGCGGTCCGGGAAACCCAACACGACATCAGGACGCCGCTCATCTTCGCGGCCGATGGCCTGGAGGTAGAAAGCAGGGACGCGTCGCGTGATCTTGCGCGCTGCGCCGAGGGAGATCAGATGGCAGAACTCGTGTGTGACCACGTTGGGCAGCCAGTCGTGGGTGCCGCGCAACTCAAAGTCCATAGGTGGCGCCCAGATTTCCACCTTGTTGTCGTAGTAGTACGCAGCCCCGTTGGAGTTGTCATCATAGTCCTTGATGATAAAGTGCACCTTGCCGTCAGGTCGGTATCCGTAGAGTTCAGTGACTGGGCCGTAGATTTGCTCGGCGATGCGCGCCACCTCCCGGGCGGTGCGCTCTGTCCCCTCGTGAAAATGCACGGCAAAGTGCGCAGTTTCCAAGGTGTACCAGGAGAGCTCCGGGTGATTGTACTCGGCTTCCTGTGCCCACGTTTGGGCAAAAGAGAGCGCTGCGCCGGCCAAAGCGCAGGCAAGCCACTTTGTCAATACTGTCGGCACGCCTCGGCTCACGACCCTACCTCACCACCGCGATTCTCACAAATTCGACCTGGCGGGTGTTCCCCTTGACCGCCTCAAATCGGCCCAGATAGACCCCCGCCTGCACCTGGTCGAGTCGCCATTCCACCTCGTTGTCGCCCGTCGAGTGGACAGTGCCGCGCAGCTCCGTGACCATTTCGCCGAGGAGGTCGTACACACGGATTCCCACCAGGTCGACAGGCTCAACCAGCTGGTAGCGCAAGAACACTCTGTCTCCTGCGCTGGGGTTGGGATAGCAGTACACCGACTTGTCTACGAACAGGCGCCCCCGTTTCTTCTCCGGCACTGTAGGCACCACAAGCCTGCCGTGGTGACTGGCGTTGCCACGATACTGAGGCCAAGGGGCAGAGTTCGCCTCCGTTCTGCCATCAGTGCGCCAGGCGTAGAGATAGCCGTCGCTGCTCATGGCTACCAGCTCCAATTTGCCGTCACCGTCAAGATCGTGCAGAGCCGGCGCCATTGTGACCTTTTCCCCTACGGAGAAGGCCAACTCCGGAGAGGTCTTCCCGCCTTGGGCGAACGCTGCGACGCCCTTGCCGGGCAGGTAGGCGACGAACTCAGGACTTCCGTCGCCATCCACATCGCCTGCGACGGGAGGCGATGGTACTGACCCCGACGCAGTGCCAGGCGACAGGGGAACGCTCAGGTCGTTTGCCACCACCGCGGTTGCGTCATAGCCAAACAGGCCAGCGGTGGTTGCCAGGACCACTTCCGGCGCTCCATCGCGGTCTACGTCGCCTGCAGCCGCTCCCGGCAACGCCGTGCCGCGAGCTGGCCCAGGCCCGCTGACGAGCGCCCCATCGCCCAGACGGAGCGAAAAGAGCCTTCCGTCCGCTTGGACCACTATCACCTCCTGATGCCCATCGCCGTCCGTATCCGCAAGGACGGGTTCGCTCCACTTGGTCGTTCCCCGAGGGCTTTGACGCCACACGGCCTCGCCAGTCTCGCTCACCAGCGCCACGCCTCCGCTCGCCGAGGTGGCCACCACCTGTTGGCCTGTCCATGCCAAACCGGTTAGCGGCTCGGAGAAGAGAGTCGCTGACCATTCCGCGGCGAGCTCCCCATTCTTCCATGAAAAAGCCTGGAGTACTCCGTCGGCGGTGCCAACGTAGGCGCATGGTTTCCCACCCGAGACGAGCATCAATTCTGAGGTAGGAGGAGAGCCCACCGTAGCTGCCGAAGCAAGGTCTGCCCTGCCGTCATGGTCGCGGTCGGCAACACGCCAGGCGACCACTTCTCCGGAGGCAAATGCCGCCAGCACTTCAACCCTGCCGTCGCCGTCGATGTCTGCCAGGGCCGGGGCAGAGGCCATCTGCTGGGGCCACTCCGCGAACAAGGCCACCTCTTGGCAAAGTGTATCACCGCTCAGCGTGGTCGAACATCTCTTCGCGTCGTTGGCGACGACTTTGCTGCCGTCGCCGAACCAGGCAAAGAGCTGCCCGTCGAGGGTGGCGGCCACGATAAGCGTGGTGTCACTCTCCTGCCGCAGTGGTGCCACAGCCAGTCCGGCGCTCTCTTGACCAACCCCGAAAAACCGCGGAAAACCAGGCACCAACGCCTCGTGGCGCACGGCGAAGGTCATCACCGAGTCGAGGTCCGAGAAAGATGAGAGCACGATCTTGGTATCGGCCCCGCTGTAGGCCCTGGTGTTAGGCATTGTGGACGGCCCAAAAATGACCTCTGGAGCGGAGTTGGCCTTTTTGTGCGACTCGTTGCCGCTCCACCAAGGGTCCCAGAAATCTCCTGCGTCGTAGCCGTAGGTGGGGAACCCGAAGTAGTAGCCGATGTCTTGTGCGGCGTCACACTCCTCCAAGTCCACCCCGCGATGTCCGGCTTGCACGTTGACCCGGTTATCTGCGTAGCCGGCCTCGATGACGCGCTCATCAACATGCCAAATGAGGATTCCCGAGCCAGGGAGCCCAAAGTCGTATTCGTCAACTTGAACGATGGTGCCTGACCAGCCTGTCGGCAGCAGACGTCCGTCCTCGAGGATCTCCACACGTCTGCCCAACGCGTCCCTGCATACCACGCGTCCGTCCCTGTTGAGGTCCCGCTGCCGATTCTCCACCAGAAAGTACTCCTTCGCATCGATGGGGATCTTGTAAATGCGGGGGGCGCTCTTGGCCAATGCTGCGGCCACAGGGACGCTACTCTGGTAACCGCGCAGCTCCACCGGTTCTTCCCAGCCGAGGAAGACCTTCGACCAGGCACACGGCTGAGCGGGCACAAGTCCTTGCAGGTTCATGGAGCCTTGATCCATGAGCCCCCAGCGGCCGATGCCCGGCCGGTTTTTGTCCGTGTCGTTCAAGCTGGGCAGTCCCAGCTGTGCGCCAAGGAGCATGGCCATGGGGCCCAGCAGCCCAATCTCGTAGCCTTCCTGGCTTTCCGTCTCCGGCAGGATGATTCCCTCTTTCACAAAACTGCGCCCCTGGTTGACAGGGATGCCGCGGTAGAGAGGATCGCCTCCGCCCAGCGCTGCACGGAGCGTGCTCAGATTCACAAACGCCGACTGGATGTCGTAGGGGGTCGGATCGAGGTCCAGTTCAAAGTCTGCGCCAACTCCGGCATGAAACACCATGAGGCAGTCAAATTGGGAAAAGTCGATTGCGTCCGCGCTATCGGCAGCCTGGACGGCATCGGCCAGCAGGTGTGCCCACCCTGTCTCCTTAGTAGCGGCCTCACCCGAGCCGCTGTAGTATTTCATTTCCCGCGGCAGTTGGTAGCTTTCCTCCTCCCCCTGTGGCCAGACCTCCCAGCTGAGAGTCAACTTGCCGTTGGAGACAGTGCGGTAGTAGTGCGCCAGCGCCCGCAGCTGATTGTCAAAATAAGTGCGATTGTGTGGAGGCGGGTCAATGGCAACCTCAGAAGCGGTGCGCAGGTCGAAGGTGCCGTCGCCAGTCGTGGTGGCCAACTCGTCGCGTTGAAACTGGGCGCGGAGCACGAGAATGCGGAGGTGACGGGCGGCCCGTTGCCCGCTCCTGACGCCCAGAAGGTCCTGGTCCGGAGCGCCGGTGACCACCATCCGTGGCCGTACTGGATGATTAGCTGCGACAGGTGTCCCCGCCAGCAGGCCTAATTGGGCAACCTGGGCAAGAAGCAAGAGTTTGGAGAAGTGTACCTTCCGGTCCCTTATGCGCATGCTGATCACGCACTCCTGTGCCGGGCCCTCGGCGGTGAGCTCTGGTGGCCCGGCGTGCTTGTTATCGATTCAAAAAAGGCAAGCACCGAGCCGGGCCCCTGTAGCCCGACTCCTGTGCTTGCCCATCTTGTTGCTGCTCAACCCTGGACGCGAGGCGCTAAAAGCCGATCGTCAGCGAGAAGCGCATGGTGCCTGCCAGTGGGTGGCCCTCAGCTGCCGCCACATAGCCGAAATCAAAGCGATAGAGCGAATACTGAA
This sequence comes from Calditrichota bacterium, assembly GCA_014359355.1. Lineage (NCBI taxonomy): Bacteria > Pseudomonadati > Calditrichota > Calditrichota bacterium. The sequence goes on from JACIZP010000229.1 coordinate 12,691, forward strand.
TCCCTGCGCCAAAGCTGGGGAATTTCACCTTGCCAATCTCGTCGTAATGGTACCCGGCGCGCAGGGCGATCAGGTTTGCGTACCAGTACTCCACCCCTGCGCCAAGGATCCACTCCTTCAGTTCTTCGCTGAAGGAATCGTCGGTCCAGGAAGTGAAAATCGCCTTGTAGAAAGGATCAGAGGTTCCGTCTTTGTAGCGGCGCACCAGTTCTTTGTCGCCCTGCACGGCCAACGTCAGCTTGTTATATTCGGTGTCCACCAGCCGGTACGAAGCCCCTAACGACAGGTTGGTAGGCAGGGGGTCGGCCTGGTCGGCATCCACGTAAGTAATCTTCGGTCCCATGTTAGAGAGATTTGCGCCCAACGCCAGTCCCCGCAGCCATGGTGCCTTGTACAGAGCGGACAGGTCCATGGAGAAGGCTGTGGCCTTTCCCGGGTCCTTGGCTGCGCCAATGGGCACATCGGCCAGCGACGAGCGGATGTAGCGCATGCTCAAGCCCAGACCAAGGTTGTCGTTCAGCTTTGTCGCATAGTGGGCAGAGACAGCGAACTCGTAGCTGGTGAAGCGCCCCAGCTCCTCTGGCCCTTCCTCGCCTGTCCAGATTTGCTCCCCATAGTTGATGTAGGTGACGTTGAAGCCAAAGGTGCCCAAGCCCTCAATGGGCAATCGGAAGGCACCGAACTCGTAGAACAGGTCATCTGCCAATTGGGGAAGCCATTTGGCATGCATCAGGGTGATCTCCCGCCCCTTCTGGAACGCCAAACCTGCAGGGTTCCAGTACACCGCCGTTGCGTCATCCGCCACCGCGCAGAACGATTCGCCCATGCCTGCTGCCCGCGCGCCCGGGGCGATGCGCAGGAACAGCACCGCCGACTTGCTCACTCCGCCTGCAAAGGCTTGGCCGACAAGCCCCGCCGTAGCCAGCGCCATCATCATTGCCACGATCGTCTTCTTCATCGCTCAGACCTCCACAGACACCATGACCGTCCCGACCACCACCCGCGCAACCCAATCACACCTTGGAGCCCAACTGTCGCTCAAGAACGAAAAACGCCGAACGACCACGATGATCTGCACCTGAGCAGTCACCACCTCATGACATTCGGCGCACAAAAAAGAGAGTTTGCTACCGGTCAGAGGACCTGCACTTTACACGACTGCCCTTGCCAAAGACAGGCGTGGTCAGC
>JACIZP010000230.1 GCA_014359355.1 Calditrichota bacterium
TGAAGAAGGTCGCGTATCGTGCAGGCTTTCGCTACGGCCGCCTGCCTTTGCTTACAGGCGATGGCCGGCAACTCTGGGAGTATGCCTTCACCATTGGCTGGGGGCTGCCCTTCTTCTCCTTTCTCGGGCGCGTAGACGTGGCCTACGAGTGGGCCTTCAGAGGCTCGTTACCCGATGATCCCGTGAAAGAGCGGACGCATCGTCTCCTCGTCAGCGTTGCCGGTGCCGAGCGCTGGTTCCAGCGCCAATAGAGCAGATAGACGGCCCGCAACGCCGGCACCAAATATTGCTTGCTTTTGTTTCCGATTTTTCGCAAATTTCGCACCTGAGTCTGGGAAAGCAACGAGGATTTAGCTGGAGGAGGACTTGGCAGTGAAGAGAACAGTCCTTGTGCGCAGCATCGGGGCGGCGGTCGCTTCGGCAGCGCTCATCGGTTGGGTGTGCAGCCTGGCGCTCTGGTCGGGATGCGCCGCTACCGGTCCAAAAGTCTCGCCGGAAGAGGAGGCGGCCCGCCGCAAGGCGATCCAGGATTCGATCCGGGCCGCACAGCGCCTGGAGATTCTCAAGAAGTGGAGCCTGGGCTACGAGCACTACAAGAACAAGAGCTACCGCGACGCCATCCCTCATCTGTGGAAGGTCATTGAGCTTGATACGGCCCAACACGAGATGAAGGAGGTCTATACTGTTCTCGGCGATGCCTACATCAAGCTCAATGTTCCGGACAGCGCTTTGATCGTCTATGAGCTGGGCGTGCGGGTATTCCCCCAGAATGCCCACCTTCACCGCAGCCTCGGCTATCTGTATGCGGTCATCGGCAGGGTGCCCGAGGCGATCCGGCAATACGAAGAAGCCTTGGAGATTGAACCCGATGCAATAAACGACCGCAGGGCCTTGGCCGCGTTGTACGTGAAGGCAGAAAATGTCGAAGGCGCCATCCTTCAGCTCGAAAAGGTCCTGCAACAAGATCCCAGCGACAAGCAGAGCCAGGAGACGTTGAGCTCGCTTTACCGGGCAAGCGGCGACGAAATGGGGTACGTGCAGGCCTTGGAAAAGGCACATCAGCTTGATCCGGAAAACACAGAGACCATGCTGAGGCTGGGAAAGGCCTATTACGACCGCAACGAGAACCAGAAAGCGGTGGCGATTTTCCAGAAGCTTTTGCAGAAGACACCCGATGACACCTACGTGATGGAACTGCAAGCGGGGGCTTTGCAGAACATGAAGAAGTTCAAAGAGGCCATCGCGGTCTACGACAAGATCCTGGCGTTGCGGCCGGACAACAAGCGGGCCTATTGTGAGCAGGCGTCCTGCTACAAAGAGCTGGGCCAGTTCACCAAGGCACGGGCCTTGGCGCGCAAGGCATCGTCGTTGGACCCCAGCTATGGTTACGCCTACTTCGTCGCGGGCGAGATCTACGAGGCCGCGGTGGATGCATGCATGACCCAACGCGGCGAACGGAGCCCCAAGTTCGACGACAAGCTCGTCTACTGGTTCGCCTATGAGGAATACCGCAAGGCACTCCAGGACTTGGAAATGCGCGATTATGCCCAGCGCCGCATGGACTACCTGAAAAACCTTATCCCTACTGAGGACGACATCTTCTTCCACAAAGACGAGTGGGCGAAGAAACGCACGCGCGTCGACTGCTACCAGTGGATTTACTGAGGGGAACGGAACAGCCGGCCGAACGGGTGATCAGGGCAACGGGCGCGGTGCACTTGTCAGAGCGAAACCGTGGAAGAGCTACGGCAAACCGATCCTGAGGTCTACAAGGCCATCGTCGATGAGGTGGCCAGGCAGAACGACAAGTTGGAGCTCATCGCCTCCGAGAACTTTGTCAGCCTGGCCGTCCTGCAGGCGATGGGCCAGGTGATGACCAACAAATACGCCGAAGGCTACCCCGGCAAGCGCTATTACGGCGGCTGCGAGCATGTGGACGTGGTCGAGGAGCTGGCCAGGGAACGCGTGAAGAAGCTGTTTGGTGCTGAACACGCCAACGTGCAGCCCCACTCGGGCTCGCAGGCCAACATGGCCGCCTACTTTTCTTTCGTCAACCCTGGCGACACGGTGATGGGCATGAATCTGGCGCATGGCGGCCACTTGACGCACGGTAGCCCGGTGAACTTTTCCGGTCGCTTCTTGCGGATGGTCTTCTACGGTGTCGACCGGAACGGCTACATCGACATGGCGGAGGTGGAAGCGGTTGCCCGGCGCGAGCGTCCCAAGCTGATTATCACCGGGGCAAGCGCCTACTCGCGCGCCATCGACTATGCGGCTTTCCGCCAGATTGCTGACAGCGTCGGGGCAAAGCTCATCGCTGACATTGCTCATCCGGCGGGGCTCATCGCCGCGGGGCTGCTGCCCAGCCCTCTGCCGCATTGCCATGTGGTCACCTCCACCACGCACAAGACCTTGCGTGGGCCGCGCGGGGGACTCATCCTCATCGGCAAGGACCAAGAGAACGACATGGGGCTCACTACCCCTAAGGGTCGCTTGAAGATGATCTCCGAGATCGTGGACTCCAATGTCTTCCCTGGTTTTCAGGGTGGGCCCTTGATGCACGTCATCGCGGCCAAGGCAGTGGCGTTCAAGGAGGCGTTGGAGCCGGAGTTCAAGACCTACTCTGCACAGGTCATCGCCAATGCCAAAGCGTTGGCGAATGCCCTGATGGAACGTGGCTACCACATCGTCTCCGGCGGCACGGACAGCCATCTCATGCTGGTTGACCTGCGCAATAAGGGGCTCACCGGCCGGGATGCGGAGAAGGCACTGGAGCAGGCCGGCATTACCGTCAACAAGAACATGGTCCCCTTCGACGACCAAAGTCCCTTTGTCACCAGTGGGATCAGATTGGGGTCTCCAGCATTGACGACGCGGGGGATGAAAGAGCCGGAGATGGTGTACATCGCCGAGCTCATCGATCGGGTGTTGTCACACATGGGCGATGAGCAGGTCTACGCCCAGGTGAGGGGCGCGGTGCGCGAACTGTGCGCCCGCTTCCCACTGTACACCTTCGTGGGGGCTCTGGTGTCGTCTTAGTAGCTTGGCGAGGGCGGTATGAAGTGCCCGTTCTGTGCTCACCCTGATACGCACGTGATTGACTCTCGCACGCGCGGTGATGGGCAGTTTGTGCGCCGGCGCCGTGAGTGTCTGGCATGCGGCAGGCGCTTCACCACCAAGGAGTACGTCGATGCGGGCCCACTTCTGGTCATAAAGGCAGACGGACGCCGCGAGCCATTTGACCGGGAGAAGGTGCTGCGCGGCGTGCAGCTTGCGTGCACCAAGCGGCCCATCTCGGCGCAGGCGATGGAAGACTTGGTGGCAGGTGTCGAGGCAGAACTCCGCGAGATGGGCGTCGAGGAAGTGGAGTCCAAAGTCATCGGCGAGAAGGTGACCGCGCGACTCAAAGAGCTGGACGACGTGGCCTACGTGCGCTTCGCCTCGGTCTACCGGAAGTTCCAGACCAAGGAAGGGTTCTTGGAAGAGTTGCGGCGGCTGAAAGGGGAGTAACCTTCGCAGCCGCCATCGGCATAGGACAAGTCTAAGCGTGCTGCACAGGAGGGCTGGCTGCGCCACGATGAGGGAGGCAGTCATGCCCTTCCGTATGTGTATCCATTCCGACGGAGTCGATATTGCGGATGCTACGGAAGCGGACTTTTTCTGGAGGTGTGCATCCTCCTCAGTGCAAGATCACTGCTCACCTGCCCATCGAAGAGGTACCCCCGCCGCCACAGGTGGTCATCCCCCTCCAGCAACACCTCGGAGCCCCTGCAGAGCCGCTTTGCCAGGTTGGGGATGCGGTGAAAATTGGCGACAAGATCGGTGAGGCAAAAGGGTTTGTCTCCGTTCCTTGTCACGCTTCGATTTCCGGCACGGTCAAGGCGGTGGAGCCACGACTGCACCCTTTGGGAGGAAGAGTCCTTTCGGTGGTCATTGAAAACGACGGCAAGGGAGAAGTGTCCTCCTCCGTTGCGCCTGATCCTGACTACATGGACTGCTCCCCGGACGAGTTGCGGGCGCGCGTGCGCGAGGCGGGCCTTGCCGGCATGGGGGGCGCCGCCTTTCCGACGCATGTAAAGCTCTCGCCGCCCCCGACCAAGCCGATCGATACGCTCATCATCAACGGCGCTGAGTGCGAGCCCTATTTGACCTCCGACCATCGCCTCATGCTGGAACAGCCACGGGAAATCCTGGCGGGGGTGCAGGTGATCCAGAAGATCTTGGGGTGCAAGCGGGTGGTCATCGCCATCGAGGACAACAAACCGGACGCACTTGCCACCATGCGCAAGACGGTCTCCGAGTTGGGGAATCGCTACGAAGTGATTTCGTTCCGGGCAAAGTACCCGCAGGGCGCGGAAAAGCAGCTGATCAAGGCCGCGACTGGCCGCGAGGTGCCTCGCGGGGGCCTGCCCATGGATGTAGGGTGTCTGGTGCACAACGTCGGCACGGCAAAGGCCATCTATGAGGCGGTGGCACTGCGAAAGCCTTTAGTCGAGCGCGTGGTTACCGTCACCGGGCCAGGCGTCAGGACGCCGAAGAACTTGCGCGTGCCCTTGGGGACGTCTTTCGCGCACCTTTTTGCGCACTGCGGCGGGCTGACTGAAGACGCCGGCAAGATCATCATGGGCGGGCCGATGATGGGCATCGCCCAGTTCAGCGACGAAGTGCCCGTGATCAAAGGAACCTCGGGCATTGTGGTTCTCTCGCAGAGGGAAAGCAGGGTCGCTGAGCCTCAGGTGTGCATAGGCTGCGCCCGCTGCGTGGATGCTTGCCCCATGAAGCTTGTCCCGACCCACATCCAGACGCTGGTGAGACACGAGCGCTTTGCCGCAGCCAAAGACTATGGCCTGTTAGATTGCATTGAGTGCGGCTGCTGCGCCTTTGTCTGTCCCGCGAAGATCCCCTTTGTGCACTTGATGAAATACGGCAAGCTGAAGGTGTACCAGCTCGAGCGGGCGGCCGCGCCCAAGAGCGCATGAGACTCGAGTATGCGGAGCTGAGCACAGATGGCAACGTGAGGCGGATGGAGAATGGAGAAGGAGCGCTTTCTTTCGGCATCGCCGCACTTGAGCGACGCTGAATCGATCCCCAAGATTATGTACGGCGTGGTGCTGTCGCTGCTCCCGGCGGCAGTGGGCGCGGTCTATTTCTTTGGGCTGAAGGCCTTGTGGATCATGCTCGTCGCCTCGGCGGCGGCAATGGCCAGCGAGGCAGCGGTGCAAGCCATTATGCGCAAGAAGATTACCGTCGCTGACGGGAGCGCGTTGGTGACAGGCATCCTGCTCGCTTTCAACGTGCCCGCCTCCGTCCCTCTCTGGCTGCCAGCCATCGGGGCAGTGTTTGGCACCGTGGTGGGCAAACATGCGTTTGGCGGCTTGGGTTACAACCCCATGAACCCTGCCTTGCTGGGCCGCGCCTTCATGTTGGCCTCCTGGCCCACGTCCATGACCGTTTTCACTGTGGCCCCCCGAGGCGGTTCACTGTGCGGCATCGACCCGGCCACCATCAGCGCCCTGCAGATTGATGCCGTGACCCAGGCAACGCCGCTGAAGCTGCTTAAGGTGGCGCGCGGCGTGTTAGCGCACCCTTCTGCCGCCGATCCGACCTCGTACGCCAGTTACGCCAAAGCGATGGGAGCGCTTTACGACTCCTACGGGAATCTCTTTTGGGGCAGAGTCGGCGGCTGCATCGGAGAGACCTCTGCTTTCTTGCTGCTCGTCGGCGCGCTGTTCCTGTTGTACAAGCGCTACATCGGCTGGAAGATCCCGGTCAGCTATTTGGGCACCGTGGCTCTGCTGTCCTGGGCTTTCGCTGGCACCGATGGTCTCTTTTCGGGAAAACCGCTCTTTCATCTCTTGTCGGGTGGGGTGATGCTCGGGGCCTTCTACATGGCCACCGACATGGTGACCTCGCCGGTGACCTTTCGAGGGAGGCTGCTCTTCGGTGCTGGTTGTGGGGTGATAACCATGGTCATCAGGCTCATTGGCGGGTACCCAGAGGGAGTGTGCTATTCAATCTTGCTCATGAACCTCACTGTTCCCCTCTTGGATCGCCACACAAGGCCAAGGATCTTGGGAGAGAAGAAGTGAAGGAGATCGGCAAATTCAGCGGCACACTGTTGTTGGTCACTGTGGTGGCAGCAGGTGCCCTCTCGGCGGTAAATAGTGTTACCAAGCCGCGGATCGAGCGGCAGCAGCAACTGAAGACCTTGGAAGCCTTAGGTGTTGCCTTGCCGGGGGTGCCCGCGGACGCCATTGAATCGGTGAGCCGCGACGGGCGCATCCTCTACTACGTCGGCTACGAGTCACCAGGGTCAAGGCGAGTGGTCGGCTATGGGGTCACCGGAAAGGGAAAAGGGTACGCCGGTGATGTCGAGACCCTGGTGGGCGTGGACACATCGTTCACCATCGTGGGCATTCGGGTGTTGGCGCAGCGCGAGACGCCAGGCCTAGGGACCAAGATTGTGGAAACACGGGCCGGGGAGACAGTGCCCTATTTTCAGGCTCAATTCGTTGGGCGTACTGCGGCGCAGTGCAAGGTGGACAAAGACGGTGGGCCTATTGTCAGCATCACCGGGGCGACAATCTCCTCGCGCGCCGTCGCCAACGGGGTCGCCGCCGCGATCGACTCCTTGCGGCTCTGGCTGAGCAGTGCCGCCGCGCGTGAAGTAGCTGCTGAGGCAGACTCCACCAAGTCGCTTTCGCCGCTGATGAGCCAGTAGGAGAACGAGGGAAGAGAACAGATGTCCGCACGGCGCGAGCTGGTCAAAGGCATTTATGAGCAGAACCCAGTGTTCCGGCAGGTGTTGGGACTTTGTCCCACCCTTGCCGTTTCTACCTCCATCGAGAATGCAATTGGCATGGGCGCGGCTGCCACGTTCGTGCTCTGCTGCTCGAACGTCATCATCTCCCTGATTCGCAAGGGGGTGCCGCCCAAGATTCGTATCCCCATCTACATCGTGGTGATTGCCACTTTCGTCACCATCGTGGATATGGTCATGGCCGCGTTCACGCCCGTGCTCTACAAAACGCTGGGCATTTTCGTGCCGCTCATCGTGGTCAACTGCATCATCTTGGGGCGCGCGGAAGCGTTCGCTGGCAAGAACTCCGTGGGTCTGTCTTTGCTGGACGGAATTGGCATGGGGTTGGGCTTCACCTTTGGCCTCCTGTCACTGGCCATAATCCGCGAACTGCTGGGAGCAGGCACGATCATGGGACATCCTCTTTTCGGTGAGCGCTTTGAGCCAGTGCTCCTAATGATTATGGCCCCGGGAGGTTTTCTTACCGTCGGTTACCTGCTGGGTCTGTTCAACTGGATCGATCGCAAGCGGGCAAGGTCTTGATGGCCGCACGAACCGGAGCAAGAGAAGGTCACCTATGGACGTTCGGAGCCTATTGATTATCGCTGTCGGCGCAATCTTTATCAACAACTTCGTCCTGATGCGCTTCCTCGGCATCTGCCCGTACATCGGCGTCTCCAAGTCGTTGGATTCCGCCGTGGGCATGGGGAGCGCGGTGATATTTGTGATGACCCTGGCGTCGGTGGTTACTTTCCTGGTGGAAAAGTACATTCTGCTCCCTGATTCCAGCGTCTTCAGGCTGGTTTTTGCGGGTCACCAGGCGCCGGATCTCCGTTTCTTGAGGACCATTGCCTACATCCTCACCATAGCCAGCCTGGTGCAGTTCGTGGAGATGGTCATCCAGAAGAGCAGTCCGGCACTGTACAAGTCCCTGGGCATCTATCTGCCCCTCATCACCACCAACTGTGCCGTGCTGGGGGTGGCGTTGCTGAACCAGGTGGAGCATTTCAATTTCATCCAGAGCGCGGTAAACGGTTTCTCTGCCGGGGTTGGCTTTACGCTGGCATTGGTGCTCATGTCCAGCATTCGGGAGAAGTTGGAATTGGCGGATGTGCCGGAGGCACTGCGGGGCGTGCCCATTGCCTTTATCATGGCCGGGCTTATGTCCATTGCTTTTCTCGGTTTTTCGGGCCTGACGCTGAAATAGCGATATCAGCCAGCGCTTCCCAGACGCCGACTGCAAACCAAGCCCCTCTCTGCTTCTGGCCCGAACGAGGGGCTTATTCATCTTGTCGGCGAGCGGGAGGCTTGGCAGTCCGGTAGGTTGAGTGGTGGCTGAGGACAAAAAAGAACGCAAGGTGCGGGACGAGAAGCGCATGCCATTCCTGGACCACCTGGAGGAGTTGCGGTGGCGGCTCATCAAGTGTCTCATCGCGGTGGCCGTGGCCAGCTTTCTGTGCTATGCGGTCGCCGGCAAGTTGATGAGCTTCTTGACCAAGCCCTACCCGAAGCAGCTC
>JACIZP010000231.1 GCA_014359355.1 Calditrichota bacterium
CCCGCAGAATGAGTTGACGCGTTCATGGATGCGACTGACAACCTCGGCAGCAGGCAGCGCGCGCAGCTCTTGCAGCGCCGTCCTCAGCCGCTCTTCGCCAAACTCCTCATCTGCCTCGTTCAAGGCCTCGCTCACTCCATCGGTGTACAGCAACAGCACATCTCCAGGAAAAAGGGTGACCTCCCCTACCTCGAAGGAAACATCCCGCATCATTCCCAGAATCAGGCCGCCTCGCTCAAGAGTTTCCATGCTTCCATCGGCACGGAGTAGGAGCGGCGGATTGTGGCCGGCGTTGCAGTAGGTGAGCCGCCTTTCCTCCACGTCCAATTCGGCGTAGAAGAAGGTGATGAACTTGCTCAAATCGGTGCTGGCGTGGATGAGGTTATTGATGCGCCCGACCATCTCCGCCACGTTGCCATGCGCCGCGGCCAAGGCGCGCAGCGAAGCCTGCAGATTGGCCATGAGCAGCGCAGCCGGCGCGCCTTTGCCCGAGACGTCGGCAATGGCCAGAGCGCAATGCCGTTGATCGAAAACGATCCAATCGTAATAGTCGCCCCCGACTTCCCGCGAAGAGATGTTCATCCCTGCCAGGTCGAAACCCGGCAGCGCCGGCGTATGGGTGGGCAACAAGCGCTGCTGGATCTGCTTGGCGATGGCCAGCTCTTCCTCCATGCGCTGCTTCTCCAACGTCTCCTGGAAGAGGCGGGCATTCTCCAGGCAGATCATCGCATAGTTGCCTAAAGTGGAAAGGAACTCGATGTCGTGCTCGCTAAATGGCAGGCCGGTGAGCTTCTGCCCCACCGCGATTAGTCCTCGGGTTTGCTCTTTGTAGCGCATCGGAGCCACCAGCGCCACGCCCAGCTCGTCGAACACGCTTCGTATCTCTTCGTCGTCACACTCTTCCACCAAGAAGGGCTTCTCGGCCTCACACAGGCGACGTAAGAAGCGGGTGCCTTCTTGGCAGTGCACAGTGAGCTCCGCCGGCTGTCCTCCCCGATCGGACACCAGGTGCATGCTGTCCCCTTCGCGCAGGAACACCGTGCAGCGGTTCACCACCAGCTCGCCCATGACCGCATAACTGAGCAAGGCGACGATCTTATCTCTGTCCAAGGTCGCGCTCAGCTCCTTGCCGATGTCGAAGAGGGTATTAAGCTCCTGGATCTTCTTGTCTAACTCGCGGTTCACCTGGCGCAATTCTTCTACGATGAGGCCATTCTCCACGGCCGTGGCCGCGATGTTGGAGAGCGAGCCGAGGAACTCTAACTCGGCAGCCGTATAGGGGGTGTTGGTGATTTTCGGACCGAAACAGATCATGCCTGTGGTGCGCGTGCTGCTCACCAAGGGCACCAAGAGCTGGATACCTACCTGGCGGAAGAAGCCAGCGGCACTGAACTTTCCTGCATCGCTCTCATCGACCAGTATCGGCCCTGTCGGCGGCACTTCGGTCTCGAGGACCTTGCCGACCAGTTCGCGGGGCATCCCTTTGACAGTCTCGACGGTGCAGCGTCCGCGGCCGTCATACAGGAGAGCCACCCCCTTGCTGATCATCATTCTCCCCATGGGGGTCAAAAGCAGGTTGTCGAGGATGGTCTTGAGATTGAGCGAGGAGTTGAGAACCTGGCTCATCTCGAACAGCGCCTGTAGCTCCACCAGGCGCTCATCAAGCTGGCGGGCGATGCTGTCGACTCCCGGAGCCGCCTCTCTGTTCTTACTGGCGTCCACCCTTCACCTTTTTCTGCACCCCTGCCTTGCGCGGGCGAGGGGCATCGCGCTTGACGAAGTACTTCACCATCTTCACCTGGTTGCGCACCCCAGGTTTGATGTCATAGGCAACTTCGTCCATCAGCGTGCGCATCAGGTAGATACCCAAGCCACCGACGCGGAGCTCGGCCAAGTACTCCTTCATGTCCGGCATCTTGATTGACGCCGGGTCGAAACCCTTGCCGTGGTCGGTCACTATCACGGTGAGCTTGTCATAGTCGATCTTGACCACAATGTCGATCGGCTTGCGCGCATCGCGCTCGTAGGCATGTTTGATCACGTTGGAGCAGGCCTCGTCCACCGCCATCTCGATTTTGGTCGCCTCTTCGTCGTCGAAACCCACGCGTCGCGCAATGTGACCGACGAAGCTGCGGATAATCTCCAGATTCTCCGTCTGGCTCGGCATGCGCAGCCGATATCTTTTCACTGCAGATTGCACGGTCGTCACCATTGGTTTGTTCTGCTGGCCAGCGGCCGGAGGCACCGCCTAAGGCTGCTCGCTGAATTTTCTGTGGGCTTCGCTCTCGTCTTTGAAGATGTCGTACAGCGTCGGGAAGCCGAGGAGGTCGAACACGCGGAAGATCTTGTCGCTCATGTTCGTCAGCTTGATGTCTCCTTGGTGGGCCCTGATCATCTCGATAAAGCCCATGAACACGCCCAGCCCTGCGCTGCTGATGTAGGCCAGATCGCTGAAGTTGACGATAATCTTGTATCGCCCCTGGTCCACGAGCTCCTGGAGAGCATCTTCTAATCGCGGCGCCGTGTGAGCATCAAGATAACCCTGCAAGTAGAGAGTCGAGATAGCGCCATCGTCCTTGCGTCGCACCTGAAAGCCTTCCATTCGCAATACCTCCCTCCGTGAAACGACCTTGCTGGGCCAGGCCAGCTTAGTACGTCTTAATGACTACAAAGGTCAGATCGTCGTGCCAGGTTTGTGCACCCGTGTGGACGGTCATGGCCTTTACCAGCGCGGTGCTCAGCCGCCCTCCGAGAAGGCGGACCAGCTCCCCCAGCGTTTCAAAGTTTTCCCCCTGTTCATTGTGTGCTTCAACCAGCCCATCGGTGCACAACAGGACGATGCTTTCGGCATGGCGGTTGGGGGGAGCCTCATCTGCGCTCCGCGGGCGACTTTCAGCTCCTTGGCCAGCGACTCGCCCACAAGCCGCCCATTCTCCAAAGCGTTTGCCACCTGACTGGCAAAGGTTGGAAGCACGCTCAGCGCATCTTCATCGAATGCGCGCTCTACCCTGCCACCTCAGGAGCCCACACGCACCACCACCATGGTCATGTCGTCGTGTTGCGGCATACCGCCCACGAAAGCGCGCACGCGCCGCTCTATGATGTGCACGAGTTGCCGTGGCGGACCACCAGCAAGTTCCGCAACCAGCGCATAGAGCCGGTCTTCGCCAAACTCCTCGTTGCGGCGGTCCATGGCCTCGGTGAAGCCGTCGGTGTAGAACACAAAACAATCGCCGGGGCGCAGCGACGTTTCGTCCTCCTCGATGACCTGCGCAAAGAGCGGTCCGTCCGTCAGCCCCAACGCAATCCCCTTTGGGCACAGCGCCTGGTAGCGGCCCCCCTGGGCACGGCCCAGCACAATGGGATTGTGCCCGGCACGAGCAAAGCGGAAGACGCGGCGCTTCATGTCGAAGATCCCGTACACCATGCTCACAAAGTGCCCGCGCTCGGCGTTTTCGCAGAACAGTTCGTTGACGCGAATGAGCACCTCCCGCGGGCTTTGCAGAGCACGCGCCTGAGAGCGGAAGAAGCCCTTGGTGAGGGTCATGTAAAAGGCCGCAGAAATCCCTTTGCCGGATACGTCCCCAATCGCCACGCCCAGCTGCTGTGGCCCGAGGGCGACAAAGTCGTAATAGTCGCCGCCCACTTCTGTTGCCGGAATGCACGTGGTCGCGATTTCCAGACCAGGAACCTCGGGCACCACACGCGGCAGGAAGCTGAGCTGCACACGTCGTGCCACTTCCAGCTCGCGCTGCAAGCGCAGCCGCTCGTTCATCCGTCGCACATAGGAGGGCGCCAGTTGTGCCAGCTCCGCCTCTCTCTCCCGCCGCCGCCTGAGGACCAGCCCCATGCCCTCTGCGAGTGCCACCAGGAGCAGCAGGGCTACCCCGCTGTAGTACATTGGCCGAGACGTCGCGCTCACCAGTGACGCGCCCTCAATGAGTACCCCGAGGGAGAGATAGCCGATGGCGGCCGTCAGGAAGTCAAAGTGGACAAGAGCGCCGAGGATGAGCGCCGCTGCGGCTAACTTGGCCAACACCCCTGGCCAGCAAGGCCAGACCGCAAACTCGCCACTGCCAATGAGTCCGCTGACCCAAACGGCAGCGGCAACGAGCACAATCCGTCCGCGATTGGCTACGGAGCGGCCCAAAAAGGAGGGGAGAAACAGCACCAGGGCAAAGGTAACAAAGAGTGCATCCAGAACAATGTGGCTCAAGGCATAAAGCCCTGGCACCGCTGCCATGACCTCCTGATGGACCAGGGGAAAATCGATGAAATAAAATGAGGTC
>JACIZP010000232.1 GCA_014359355.1 Calditrichota bacterium
TACGCAGTACGGCGAAGCTCACCATCCCAAGGGCAGCGGTCGGCCGCGATGTCGACTCTCCGCATGCCTTTTCGCCATGTTGACGCTTGCCCTCGTGGCCCTCAGCAGTTGCGCGTACTACAACACGTTTTACAATGCTGAGCAGGCCTTCAAAACAGCAGAGAGGGAGCGCAAGAACCGCAAAGGCGACACGCCGACCTCCCAGGAGACCGCTTCCTACAACAAGGCCATCGAGAAGGCGTCAAAGGTCCTGGAGCTTTACAACACCAGCAAGTACGTCGATGATGCCCTGCTCATGTTGGGCAAGTGCTTTTACTACCAAGGACAATACGCCAAGGCTGAGCGCAAGTTTGACGAACTGTTGGCCCTTTTCCCAGGCGGCGAACTGGCGGACGAGGCGCTGGTGTGGCGAGCTCGCGCGCGCATCGGCCAGAACCAACTTGAGCAGGCCGCTGCCGATTGTCGGCAGGTGATCGCCACGAGCAAGCGTGCGCTGCTCCGCGATGAGGCGCAGTACTTGACGGCTGAGATCGATTTCGCAAGAGAAGACTATCGCTCAGCTGTGAATCGATTCAGCGAGGCTGCAAAGCGCATTTCTGACCGCGAGGTGCGCAGCACCGCATATGCGCGGCTGGGGGAATGTTACCTCAAGCTCAAGGAGTATCTGCCGGCGGCCAGAGCCTTTCAGGCGGCCGCCAAGTATTCCCTCATCGACACGCGCCGCTACCAGGCCACTCTCAACATGGGTCGGGCGCTGCGCGAAGCGGGCGACATCCGTGGTGCAGAAAGCGTGTTTCTGCGGATGACGAACGACCAGCTTGCCAAGCAGTACTGGCCGGACGCAAAGTTGGAAATGGCCGCCTGTTTGGTACTGGAGGGAGAAATAGATGAGGCCATGCAGCGCTATGAGGCCCTCATCAAGGACCACCCTCGCACCGAAGCCTCAGCCCGCGCCCATTTTGCCTTGGGGCAGCTGTATGAAACGCGCTTCCAAGAGTACGTGAAAGCGCGCGAGCACTATGACCAGGTCAAAGCGGAGGCGCCGCGGTGCGAGTTGGTGCCAACCGCCGCGAGTCGCGTGGCCGACCTGGAGCGGCTTTTGCGCCTGCAGGCTACGATCGCCGAGCTGACCGGCAAGACCTTCGTCGCCGACTCCCTCCAACAGAGTTTGACCCCGGCGCGGGCCGACACAGTGCCTCCGGAGATGCGTGACCTCATGGCCCTCACCCCTGAGGCCGAGCCGGACACTGCTTTGGGCGTTTTCATCCGGGGGGCCACCCGACAGCCGAACCCGCAGCAGCCGACCAAGAAAGCCATCACGCCCTATCCGGACATGGATCTGGTGACGGCGCACCTGCAACTGGCGGAGTTGTTCTACTTCCAGCTCAGCAACATCGACTCGGCTTTAGCGCACTACTGGGCTGCCTACTACGCCAACCCGGACAGCAGCTCCGCCGCCCAGGCCCTCTACCCCGTGGCGTACATTGTGCGCGTGGCTCAGCGCGACACCGCCCGGTCCGACTCGCTCCTGCAGGAAATTGTGCGTCGCTTCCCAGAGCTTCCCCAAGCGGAGGGCGCGCGTCGTCTGCTGGGTCTGCCTCGGCCGCCTGACCAGGAAACCGTTGCCGCGGCGCTGTTCTGGCAAGCCGACAGCCTGCTGTGGGAAGCCGATGCGCCGGAGAGAGCGCTGGCCGCCTTTGCCTCCCTCAGCTCCCGGTATCCCGAAAGCGAGTACGCCCCGCGCGCCCTGTACGCAATCGCCTGGGTATTGGAGCAGCGGCTTCACGACAATGAGCGCGCGCTTGAGGCCTACAAGCGCGTGCAAGAGGCCTATCCGGACTCACCCCAAGGCAAGGCCGCCAAGCGCAAGATAGACGCACACACCCGCGAGGCGGAAAAGTTGCAACGCTTGGCCGAGGCTTCGGCCCGCCCTGATTCCTCGGGAACACAACCGCAGGCGCCACCACCCGATGAGCAGCAACAGGAAGAGAGGGAACCGAAGCCCGATGCCACTCTGCAGCAGGCGCCGCCCGATACTACTGTGGCCCCGCCTCCGGAAGTGCAACGCAAAGGACCGTGAGCAAGAGATGCCAGCACTGCACGCCTGTCTTGTCACATGCAATGAGCAAGTGAGCCAAACGGTCTTCCGGCTCACCCTCCACGCCCCTGACCTGGCCCTCGCTGCGGCGCCTGGGCAATTTGTGAACATCCGCATTCAGGAGGGGGCCGTTCCCCTGTGGCGGCGGCCGCTGAGTGTGTACTCTGCAAACCGCGACGCAGGTTCGTTACGACTCCTCTTCGAAGTGCGCGGTGTAGGCACACGCATCCTTGCCGCGAGCCGGCCCGGAACTACGCTTGACGTGCTTGGCCCGCTTGGAACGGCGTTCTTGGCTCCCCCGCGAGGAGCCCTGCCTGTGCTCGTGGCCGGCGGGTTAGGCATTGCACCCCTCCACTTTTGGGCGGAAGAACTAGCGCGTGCCGGGTGCCGGCCCCTGCTGCTCTTTGGTGCACGGACTGCTGAGGCGTTGTGTGCCCTCGATGATCTGCGCCGACTTGACTCTGACCTGCGTCTGGCCACCGAAGACGGCACAGAAGGCATGCAAGGCATGGTGACCGAACTGCTGGCTACGACCTTAGCCGAACAGCCTCCTCAACAGACCATGGTCTACGCTTGTGGCCCAGTGCCGATGCTCAGAGAGGTAGAGCGCATCTGCGCTGCGCGGGCCGTCGATGGTCAAATATGCCTGGAGACGCTCATGGCGTGTGGTTTTGGGGCATGCATGGGGTGTGCGGTCGCCGCGCGCAGCTCTTCACCTCAGCCAGGCTACAAGCTCGTGTGCAAAGACGGCCCCGTGTTCAACTTCGGGGAGGTCGACCTTGAGCGCTGACCTGCAGGTTGCCGTCGGTCCCTTGGCGCTGAAGAACCCGGTCCTTGTCGCTTCCGGGACGTTCGGCTACGGCGAGGAATTTGCCCCGTATTTCGACCTCAGCATCTTGGGAGGAGTGGTCACCAAGACCATCACCTTGGAGCCGCGTGCCGGCAATCCGCCGCCGCGCATCGCCGAGACGACCGCCGGCATGCTCAACTCCATTGGCCTTGCCAATGTGGGCGTGGAGGCTTTCATCCGGGACAAGCTCCCTTTCCTGCAGCAGTTCTCCACTGCCATCATTGTCAACGTTGCCGGCCGCAGCGCAGAAGAGTTCCAGGCAGTGCTGCGCCGCCTGGAGGAATCCGAACTGCGCATCGATGCCTACGAGCTCAACTATTCCTGCCCCAACGTCAAAGAGGGGGGCATGGCGTTCAGCGCCAACCCACACGTGGCTCACGCCGTCACCAGCACGCTGCGCAAGGTGACCACGAGGCCACTCATTGCCAAGCTGACCCCGAATGTGACCAACATTGCTGAGATTGCGCGCGCCGTGGCCGAAGCCGGAGCCGACGCCGTCTCTGCGATCAACACCCTCTTGGGTATGGCAGTCGACTATCGTACCCGGAGGCCGAAACTGGGGAGCATTGTCGGTGGCCTCTCAGGGCCTGCCATCAAGCCGGTGGCGCTGGCAAAAGTGTGGGAGATCAAGAAAGCGGTCGACATCCCCATCATCGGCATTGGCGGCATCCAAAGCTACGAGGACGTGTTGGAGTTCATGATCGTCGGCGCCAGCGCCGTGCAAGTGGGCACCGCGAATTTCGTTGTCCCGGACTGTGCGGCGCGCATTGTCCGGGATCTGGAGAAATATTGCGATCAAGAAGGCATTTCGCGCGTGGCCGACTTGATAGGGACCTTGCAGGTGAGTACCTGACCGAGGAGGAAGAACGTGCGCTTTGAGACCTTGGGAACCAGGCTCCTGGTGGCCGGGATCTTCATTCCTCTCATCCTTTTCACCACGCTGAAGGGTGGTTGGGCCTTTGTGGGTCTGATAATGATCATCGTTGGGTGTGCCACCACCGAGTTCTACGCCTTGGCGCGGCGCAAGGGTACCTCACCCCAAGCTGTGCTCGGTGTCATCGCCAGCGTGCTTTTGCCGGTGGTGCTGTTCCGAGGAGGAACGGAGCTTCTGTGGTTGGTGCTGGGGTCCTTTGTCCTGCTCACGGCGTGCATCGAGCTCTTCCGCAATCGCGGGTCCAGCACGCTCAACCTGGGGGTGACGGTGTGTGGGGTCCTGTTCGTCGCGCTCCTTCTTGGCCACCTCATTCTCATTCGCGAGCTGCCGACTGTTGCGAGACTGCCTTACCACCAAGGTGGCCGATGGATTGTGCTCATGCTCCTCACCGTCTGGGTGTGCGACACTGCTGCCTATGGCCTCGGCACCGCAGTGGGCAAGCATAAGCTCTTCCCGCGCATCAGTCCGAAAAAGACCTGGGAGGGCGCCGCTGCGGGCCTCGTCGCGGCGATCCCTTGTGCTTGGGCGTGCCACGTGCTGTTTGTGGAAGGGATATCCCTCGTGGACTCGTTGGTTATCGGGGCGCTGTGCGGCACCGTGGGCCAGCTGAGCGACCTGGTGGAGTCTCAGTTCAAGCGCGATGCCGGTGTGAAAGACTCCTCGCATCTCATCCCAGGCCACGGGGGCATGCTGGATCGCTTTGACAGTTTCATCATCCTCGCGCCAATTGTCTACTACTACTTGCGTTTTGTGGCGCTGACGTGAACTCCGGGCGCGGCCGAGCTCCATCGACAGCAATCCTCCGCCCGCCTGCACAAACAGGCCGTGCGCCCACCAACGGCTGTCGCCTCTACCGGCAGGCTGAGCTTCTTCTGGCGGTGGCCATCCCTGGCGAGCCACGCTTCGAAAAAGAAGCGCGGCCAACCGTTGTTCTGCATCCGGCTGCTGTTGGAGTCCAGTCACAGGTGTCCGCGAACAACCCCCTTAGCCCAGAACTGGCATAGCACTCGCCTGATCCGCGGCTCATGCCCGGCCGTCCGTGCCCCATTGGGGACGTCTGGGAAGGCGCAAAGCCCCGAGAAGCATTCGACGCGGGACAGGCGCTGCCGAATGTCGACGGCAGGCCCTACTGGTTGGCAAGACGAAAGACCGCTACGAAGGCACGATACGCGGTGAGAAAATCGTCGGCCTCAAAAGTGACCGTGCGCCCTCCTTCGCGTTGCATACCCGGCATGCCGGCTGCCAAGTCCGCCTGCTCGGTCTTCTGAAAGTCAATTGCCAGGCGAATGGGCTCCTCGAACTTCAGCGGTTGCTTGTCGCTGAGGTGCTGGATGGCGCGTTTGGCCATCAAGCGGATGTCTTCGAGGGTTCTGGCAAATGGGTAACAGCGCGCTGCGTTGCGCGACACTCCTTCCTTGACCACCACCGCTTCGATTGCCGGCACAAGCGCCTTTGCTTCCTGCACCAGCGCCTGGTCACCTGTGACCAGAGCTGCCGGCACGCCAAAGTGCCCTGCCACCCCAGCGCTCAGGCCGAATTCCCCCACGGAGATGCCGTTGATGCGCACGTCGTGGATGAGCGAGGCAGCGAAGGTATGATCCAGCACGGCCCCTTCGGTACCCGATTTCGCGTGGTAGCCGATGAAGAAGGCAGCATCCACCGAGCTTTCGATCCCCTCCATCATGGATAACGATTTGCGCGTACCCGTGAGCAGGGTCGCTTTGGGGTGAAGGCGGTCGATGAGCAGGTTGGTCATGTTATGGTGGGCATCGTTGACCAGGACTTCGCGAGCCCCCCCCTGCACAGCTCCCTCCACCGCTGCGTTCACTTCTTGAACCATCCACTCCCGAGCCTGGGCGTAGGCCGGATTAGACGGAAACACTTGCTCCAAGAGCACGACCCCGTTCACCCCTTCCAAATCCGCCGAGATGAATACCTTCATGACGCTGTTCGCCTTCCTTTGCCGATTGCCTACACCATCACCTGTCCGTCTTGGACGACCACCTTGCCATCGATCTCGATTGTGGGCGCAAAGAGAATGCCGTCCAGGTGGAAGGGCACGTTCACTGTGCCGCCAAAGGAGCAGTTGTTGCCCAGTGCCACGTGCGCAGTGCCCAGCACCTTGCGGTCCTCAGCCATGCACCCGGTGATCCGCGCGGCAGCGTTGGTGCCGATGCCCAGCTCGGCCAGGGTGCGCGCCTCTGGGCCAAAGGCGCGCAGCTCCTCCCGGAGCTTGGCGCACGCCTGACCTCCGCGGATCATGGCTACGCGCCCTTCCTTGACGTCGAGCACAATCGGGTGGTCAGGCCGCGCCTTGCCCCCAAACCCGTGCTCGACCACAATTCTGCCTTCCGCCTTGCCGCCTTGCGGGCCGATGCAGGCCATCCCGGCGGGCAGAGTGGAAAACGCTCCACGTTGGTGTGCCAACCCCGTGTCGGCGATGCCCTTCTGGCCCTCTATGGAGAACCAGGCGTCGGTGCCCGCCGGGGTAGTCAGGTGAGCCCTGTGCCCAATGGTGAGGACGTCGGCCAGCTTTCGGGTGCGGCGCGCCAGATCCTGGTAGTCCACATCCAGCGCGCGCCGCAGGGCATCGGCCGTGACTCCGGACATGTCCAGGATGCGCGCCCCACGGCGACAGGCCACGCGGCGCGCCTCACTGTGCCGCAGTTGGCCGGAGGTCACCAGCACCACCACGTCTGCCAGAGCCATGATGCGGGTCACCGGTGCTGGGGGCTCGGCACCGTTGCGGCACGGCCGTGGCAATTCGACCAACACAGAGTCTGCGCTGATGCGACGAGCGGTGGACAGGAGCAGGTGCGCCAACTCCATCATAGGCGCATCCGCCACGACTACCACTGACTCGGTGTGCTTGGTGTTCAGGCACTGCGTCAACACCAGGCGAGCGGCACGCTGCAATTTGGTCATGCCCCCTCCAGGCTGTTTGTTCCTCGGCCTGCCACCGCCCTTCCGCTCTACCCGTTATCGTTGTTCAGCTTCACCATAGGCGTTTAGGCAAAAGGAACCCTCTCGGCATTCCGCGCGCCGAGAGGGTCCTTGCTGATCTCAGCAGCCTTCCGTGGCCACAGGTTGCAATTCCAAGAGACGATGCTTGCAGAGCTGGCCCACGAACAGGGCCAGTCGCTCTTGCACAGGCTCAATTTGCTGCCCAAACTGTTCGCGCAAGGCCGTGCCCACCTCTGCCAGAGTGCGGGAGCCATCGCACAGCCTCCAGGCCGCGCTCCCATAGGCATCGAGGTGGACACGAAAATGCGGGCGCCGGAGCATGGGAAGGAGGTACTTCCGCAGCAAGCCGCTGGTGAAGCGTGGCCTAAGCAGAAGCACTCTATCCCCCTCCTCCTGCCACTCCACCAGCCGCACGGGGATGAGCTCTGCAGCCCGCTCTGGGTGCAACAGCTCCGCAATGGACAAAACTTTGCTCCTGCGCTCCAACCTACATCACCGCTGGGGCGGCTGGCTCGTCAGGGCTGCCGGCGTTCCCCAATGGCACCTTCACCAGCAGGTAGCCTAACGCGACAATCACCAGCACGCTCACCAGGAACGAAGAGTTCTGCCACAGATTGGGGATGGTGACGCCAAAGAAGACCAGGGCGGCCACCAACAGACCCACCAGCGCCTCACCGGCAATCAGGCCAGAGGCGAGCAGAATGCCGCGGTTTTCGATGCGTGTCTTCTGGTTCTCGTTGTACTTGCGCCGCGCCACAACCAAGTCGATGACCCAACGGATGATGCCACCGACAAAGATAGCCGCCACGGTCTCAAACGACAGGTACATGCCCACGCAGACCAGCATGGGGCTCCGCACCTGCACGAGGATGAAGCCGATGGCCAGCAGGATACCCACGATGATCAGCGGCCACACCATCTCGCCGCCGACGATGCCCTGCGCTAACTTGGCCATCAAGGTGGCTTGCGGCGCAGCAAGCACGTCCCCGCCGAAACCGCCATGGTAGCCCTTGATCTCCGCCATCTTCAGGTCGCCGGCGTTCAGGATGAACAGCGGGATCCACATCACCGCCGCCGAGAGCAGCACGCCGATAAAGTCACCCACCTGCATGCGCCACGGTGTACCACCCAGGATGTGCCCCACCTTGAGGTCCTGCAGCATCTCGCCCGCCACCGCTGCAGAGACGCAAATGACCCCTGCTACCGCCAGCACCGCGATGACGCCTGGGGTGCCCGTGGCGCCGAGGATGACCATGAGGACTGCTGCGATCACCAGCGTTGACAGGGTCAGTCCGGAGATGGGATTGTTGGACGAGCCTATCAGCCCTACCAGGTATCCGGACACGGCGGCGAAGAAGAAGCCGGCGACCATCATGACCAGCGCCGCCACCAAGGCCGGGGCCAGTGCCTCAGGAGCCAGACCCATGAACCACCAGTAGACGAAAAAGGTCAGCACGCCCACTGCTGCCAGGCCAGCGAACACCACCTTGATGTTGATGTCACGATCGGTGCGCAGCGTAGTCTGCTGCGCCGAGGCCGCCTTACGCACGTCCTCCACCGACCGCTTGATCCCGCCGGCAAGGCTCTTGCGCATGCGGAACAGCGTAAAGGCCGCGCTCATCAACATGCCGCCAATGGCGATGGGTCTTACCGCGTTGGCAAAGAGATTCTTCGCCACTCCCACCCAGTCCATGGCTCCTTGCTCCACCAGCGGCGCATATTGCGGCGCGAGCAAGAGCATCAGCAAGGGGACAAACAGTCCCCAAGACAGGGCGCCGCCAGCAAAGTTGAGTGCAGCCAGGCGCGGACCGATGATGTAGCCCACGCCCAAAAAAGCAGGGCTGAGCGCCGGGGTCTTCAGCAAGAAGCCGCCGCCGGTTTCCACCCCGGCAAAGCCCTTCCCCGCCGTGCCAGGGATGATCTTGCGGGCCACCTGCACAAAGTGCTCCCACTTACTGGCAAAGATGTTGACGGTCTTTAGCGCCTCCACCAGTCCACCAATGCCCATGGCGTAGAACAGGTACTGCGCGCCCGAAGCACCGCCGCGGCCCGCCTTGTGAATCTCTCCTGCCGCCACCGACTCGGGGAATGGCAACTCCGGGTCATCCACCATCATGCGGCGGAGCAAGGTCACGAACAAGATGCCCGCAGCGCCGCCCACCAGCATGATGATGCTGGAGCGGAGATACCCGGAGAAGCTGCCAAAGAACTCCGGCGTCCACACCCCGGCGATAAGGAAAGCCGGAAGGGTGAAGATTGCCCCAGCCGCCACCGACTCGCCGATGGAACCCACGGTTCGCGAAAGATTCTCCTCGAGGATGTTGCTGTCCTTGAAAAGCCGCAGGATTGCCATGCTGAGTACGGCAGCCGGGTAAGTCGCCGCAATGGTCATGCCCGCCTTGAGCCCGAGATAAGCGTTGGCCGCGCCGAGCACCACCGCCATTACCAACCCTGGAACGAGGGCTCTGAGGGTGAACTCCTTCAGATCCACGGTCGGTGGGACAAAAGGCTTGTACTCTCTCTTTCCGCTCTGCATTTGCTTGGGTTCGGCCATGCGCTGGATCCTCCTTCGGTTTCACCGGCCCACTCTTTTGCTCCACCGAAAAGCCTCGCGCCCGCGGCACCAGCCGGGCGCAGAGCACAAACGCACCGCCAACTTAAAACAAAACGCGCTAAAAGTCAAGTGGAAAAAGCGGCCTATGCCACAATTCCGCTCTCAAAGTACCACCCTGGGCAGACGCCGAGCGCCGGCCTGCGAACTGCCCTTGGCATGAGGGAAACGGCGGACGTAGCGGACTCTGCCAGCGTCCTGCCGTGTCCGGCGGCCTCCTCGGCTAACACAAGAAGCTGCCTTGCCCGCGCGGGCAGCGGCATAAGACCTTTCCGGGCAAACAGCCTCTTCCGACTGGGCCGCCAGACCCTCCCTACCGGCTCGGACCTTGCCCTGCCTATTTGGGTTCGCCTCCGCCAGGCTCCTGCCAGCGACGCGCCTCATTGCGGTAAGCATCGCGGAAGGGCTTCCCTCGCAGCGTTTCCGCCAACACCCGCTGCACGCTGTAGAGCTCGTCGCTCATTGCCTTGCGGCACCGCTCCTCATCAACCTCGATCTTGCTCACGACATGCGCCGCCACCTCCAGCGACTCCCGGGTGATACGCAATCCGCTCAGCACCTTGCTCTTGATGAGCTGCAGATCGCGGTGGTAGCCAGAAATCAAATTGCTGCTCAGGCTCGCCACTGCGAATTCGTCGGCGAGCACCACATGGTACTGGGCGCGCAGCACCTCGAACACGTCGGGGTTCTGCTTGTGCGGCATCAGCGAGCTGCCCGTGCACACCTCAGCCGGCAGGCGAAAGTAGCCCAGCTCTGGCAGCGAAAAGAGAATGACGTCTGTTGCCAGACGGTTGAGGTCGCTAAGCAGCATGCCCAGCACATGCAAGATGGCTGCCTCGAACTTTCCGCGACTGTTCTGCACGTAGAGAGCGTTCTGCTGCACACGCGCGAACCCCAGCTCCTTGGCGGTGAACTCACGGTCCACCTCAACCGGCAACCCGTAGCCCGCGCCCGTGCCCAGAGGCGACTGGTCCACCAGCCGGATCACCCAACGCACCGCGTCCAGATTGTCGAACATCGATTCGGCAAAGGCGCCGATCCACAGGCCAACCGTGGAGGGCATGGCCTTGCGCGTGTGCGTGTAGCCGGGCATGGGCACTTGTCCCCAGCGTTCCGCAAATGCCTTGAAGACCATCAGGAGACGCCCGGCCTGCTCTTCGATCTCGCGCAAGCGCTCTTTGTACAGGAGGCGCAATGCTACCAGGACCTGGTCGTTTCGAGAGCGGGCCGTATGAATCTTCTTGCCCGCCTCGCCGACCTTTGCGACCAAAAACTGCTCGATGGCGGTGTGGCAATCTTCCTGCTCGGGACGAACCTCGAAACGTCCTTGCCGCGCCAACGCGCGGATTTCATCGAGAGCGGCAACGAGCGCCTCCTCTTCCTCTGCGCTCAGCACCCCCATTCTGCGCAGCATCCTGGCGTGCGCCACCGAGGCCTGGCAGTCGTACTCCACCAGCTCGCGATCGACGATGTAGTCATCGCCCACCGTGTAGCGCTCCACCTTTGGATCCAGGCGCCCCCCATCGCTCCAGAGTTTCATTGTCGCCTCCGCGTCAATTGTGCGCGCCAATCATAAGGGAATCGCTTGCGCAGCACAATGCTGTGCGCCTTCAGCCGAATGGCATTGATCTCGATGAAGCCGTGCGAGTCGGTGGCATCGAAGCCACCCTCCACGTCCATGCTCGACAGGTCGCGGTCATAGAGCGAGATAGGCGATTCCCTGCCGATGCAGTAGACGTTCCCTTTGCAAAGCGCCAGCCGCACTTTGCCATCGATGGCCTCCTGGCTCTTTTCGATGGCGCTCAGCAGAAAGTCCATCTCCGGCGAAAACCAGAATCCGTTGTAGATGAGCTCCGAGAACTTGGGCACCAACATATCCCGCAGGTGCATCACCTCCTTGTCCATGGCGATCCCTTCCAAGTCGCGGTGCGCTGCCCACAGGATAGTGGCCCCAGGCGACTCGTATACGCCGCGCGACTTTATGCCGATAAAGCGGTTCTCCACCATGTCCACGCGGCCGATGCCATGCAGTTCGCCCAGCTCGTTGAGGTAGAGGAAGAGCTCGAGCGGCGTCTCCTTCGTCGTGCCGTCGTCGAGATTGACCACCTTTACCGGGAACCCGTCCTTGAAATGGATCTCGATCACGCTCTCTTTGTCGGGCGTGTTCTGAAGAGGGCGAGTGCGCGTGAAGATGTCCTCCGACGGTCGCAGCGCCGGGTCCTCGAGAATGCCAGCCTCGTGGCTGATGTGCATGAGATTCTCGTCTTCGCTGTAAGGCTTTTTCGCCGACGCTCTTACCGGGATGCCATGCTTCTCAGCATAGCGGAGCAGGTCCGTGCGCCCCTTGAAGGTCTGCAGGAACTCCGGATCCTTCCACGGAGAGATGATCTTGATCTGGGGGTTGAGCGCGTAGTAGGAGAATTCGAAGCGCACCTGGTCGTTC
The DNA here is from genome assembly GCA_014359355.1 of Calditrichota bacterium. NCBI lineage: Bacteria > Pseudomonadati > Calditrichota > Calditrichota bacterium. Next base: position 11,901 of record JACIZP010000232.1, read on the forward strand.
CCCTTGCCAGTGGCGCCGTGTGCCACGTAGGCAGCATGCTCCAACTCGGCGATCTCCACCTGCTTCTTAGCCAAGAGCGGCCTGGCGAGCGCAGTGCCCAGCAGGTAGCGCCCCTCGTAGATGGCGTTGCCCCGCATCGCTGGAAAGATAAAGTCGACGACGAACTCTTCCCGCAAGTCCTCCACGTAAACCTTGCTGGCTCCGGTGCGGTAGGCCTTCTCGGTGATCTCGGCAAAGTTATCGTTCTGTCCCACATTGCCCACAAAACAGACCACCTCGAACCCCTTTTCCAACAGCCACTTCAGGATCACCGAAGTGTCCAACCCCCCGCTGTAGGCCAGAATGACCTTCTCCATGGGCGTAGTCCTCCAAGAGATACAAGAAAATACACTTCACCTTCCGGGCTCATCGGCCCGTGGGCTAACCGTTTTACTGGAAATGTGCGAATGTGGGGGAAGGGTTAGGGCCGGGGTGCGACCCCGGCACGGCGGCGGCGCCCGCAAGAGGAAAGATGGGTCTCGCTGACCCAAAGAGTGGCAGCAGTTCTCATTGTCCGTGTCCTTCGGCACCGCATGGCATTGCAGGAGGTTTCCTTCACCGACATAAGTTTACCACCAAACGACGAGATTGTCAAGGACTTTTTGCAAGGAACCAAGGAAAATGTCACGGCGAGCGGGCAAGGAGACGGGGCAGCAAGAGAGTTGAAGTGCTGAGGAACGAGATCGTCGACCACTTGCGGAGCATTGCGGAAAGTTGTTCCCGGATCTGCTGAAAATGCTTCACAGGTGCGATGGCGAGGGGAACCAGGGACGAGCGCCTGAGCGGAGCAGCACAGGATCTCCCCTCCGCCAGGCTGAGAGCAAGCAGGTGCGTGAGGAGGTATGAGCAGCATGGTCTGCGACGGCCCACGGTGGCCGCAGCACGCTCCCCCACATGACCCCGAAGGAGGCTGAGGAGCAGGCGATTGTTTTGGCCCAGTGAGGCTGAAGCTGCGCTATGACACTCCGGCCTTGACCAAGGCGCTTGCGCCCCTCAACTGCTGTGGCGGATTGCTGAGGCAGAGAAAGAACAAGCGGTGGAAGGACGGGGACTTGGCAAAGAGCTGATGCCTCCTCTTGAGGACACGGCGATGGATGTCACAGACCTTGCCGCCTTACGAAACTGTTGGCTGCACATGAGAACCCCCGGTCTGCCGCGCAACGAGCTCATGGCATGGGTGGAGAGTGGGGCGCCTGCGGGTACTGCAGGGGGGCGTGAAAGGGGGGTATGTATCCTGCTTGTTGACTCATTCTCAGGCCTCCGGGGTGGATTTGGGAGGCGACGCCACTGGACAATGGCTCGGAGTTCCTTGGGGCGCACGAGGAAGAGGTTGCAGGCCGGTCTCCGAGGTAGCGGGGTGAGAGGCGGGCTCTCGCGCGCCGGAAGCCACCACCTGGCGGTGTGACTTAGCCGAAGGCCCTTCCTGGGTGTGTCCATTTCAGGAGGGAACACTGCCGCCCAGGGGGAGTGATCAGGCCTAAGTTCCCCAAAAAGGGGGGCTACCCAGGTGCATGGCATGGCATGTTTCATCGCGAATGAGCTTTGTCCAGCATTTCATGCAAGGCTACTGGGCCGTGCGGTCACCCTCCAACCCGCGTGCAAAAAAAACACTTGACATTTTGCCAGGGATTAGTTAACTTGCGAGTGTTTCAGCTAC
>JACIZP010000233.1 GCA_014359355.1 Calditrichota bacterium
GGAACAGAACTACCGTTCCACGAAGTGCATCCTTGCCGCCGCCTCGTCGGTCATCGCGCACAATCGGGCGCGCAAACCTAAAGAGCTGTGGACCGACGGGGCAACAGGTGAAAAGGTGACCGTTCTCGAGGCGCAGTCCGACACCGACGAGGCCTTAGCGGTCATTGCCAGGATAGAGCGGGAGTTCCAGAACCGCCCCCGCAACTTTCGGGACTTTGCCGTGCTCTATCGCACCAACGCCCAGTCGCGTGTGTTGGAGGAAGCGCTGCGGAGGAGCGGCATCCCGTACACCGTGGTAGGGGGTGTGCGGTTCTATGAGCGCAAGGAGATCAAGGATGTACTGGCGTACCTTCGCGTGATCTGCAATCCCCACGATACGATCAGCTTGCTACGCATCATCAACTCTCCGCCGCGTGGCATTGGCGAAGCAACCATTGCGCGGCTCCGTGGGTTTGCCACGATGCTCGGCATGCCGCTGTTCGACGCTCTGGGCAGGGCAGACCAGGTTGAGGGGCTGTCGCCAGCTATGCAGGAGCGGGTGCTGCGCTTCTATCGGCTCATCCGCAAGTACATCGACCTGCGCACCGAAGTGCCGGCCGCCGAGTTGGTGGGGGCGCTGTTGGACGATCTGGGCATCCTGCGCATGTACAAAGAAGAGGGAACAGAAGAATCCCTCAGCCGTGCGGAGAACGTGCGTGAGTTGTTGAACGGCATCGCCGATTTTTCCCGCAATAACCCGGGCACCGCGCTCGAAGACTACCTGCAGGAGATTTCGCTGCTGACCGACATCGATACGTGGAATGACCGTTCTAACGCGGTAAGTCTCATGACGGTGCACAGCGCCAAGGGCCTGGAGTTCCCTGTGGTTTTCATCACCGGGCTGGAAGAAGGGTTGTTCCCCATTGCCCGCTCGTTCGACAGCAACGAGGACCTGGAGGAGGAACGTCGCCTTTTCTACGTGGGGAGCACCCGCGCCAAAGAGAAGCTCTACCTGTGTTGGGCCACAACCCGTTTGCGCCAGGGGCAGGCGTACAGCTGCATGCCTTCCCGCTTTTTGGGCGAAATTGACCAGGACCACGTGGAGTATGAGAGCGCTGGCAGGGTGGGGAAGAGGGTACAACGTATGACCCAGCCAGCGAGCAGGGCAGGAGGGGAGCGCCAGCGTGTGGCACGCCGGCTGAAGGCCTATGAGGAAGAGTCTCAGCTCCCCGCTTACCTGATGCCGGGGTGCAGAGTGCGCCATCCCCAATTTGGCCTGGGCACGGTGCTGAGCATTGCCCGCGCCTCCAGCGGCACCAAAGTGACGGTCGACTTTGATGACTTTGGCCAGAAGAAGATTATCCTCGAGTTCAGCCACATGCAGCTGCTCTGAGGCGATGAGGCCGGTAGCCGAGGCGCGCTCTCACTCCCCGTGCCAGGAGGCCAATCCCGGTTAGCGCGCTGCGGTCTTTTCGATCGTGCCGCTGAGATGCGTTTCAGCAAATTGCGGAGAGGAAATGGTCCGTCGTTCTACGCAATACGGCCGTGTGTTGTGGGTGAGCGCCTTGCTCCTCCTCGGGTGCTCCCGTGCGCATGAAGACCACTGGCTCGGTTCGGGTACCCTCGAGGCGCGCCAGGTGACGGTTGGTGCAAAGCTCGCCGGGCAGCTCGTTGCCCTCTATGTCGACGAAGGGGACACAGTACGCGCCGGGATGCTCCTTGCCGCGGTCGACTCCAGCAAGCTGGTCCTGCAGCGGACACAGGTGATCGCGGCACAACAGGAGTTGAGGCACAACATTGCCAACGCCAGGCAAGCGGTCGAGCTTGCCGCGGAGCAATATGACAACGCGCGCAGGCAGTACGAGCGCATCCGCAGCCTGGCAGAGCGTGGCAGTGCCCCCCAGCAGCAGTTGGACAATGCCCAGGTAGCTTTGTCAACTGCCCGCACACAGCTGGAGGCCGCACGAAACAGCTTGGCCGCTCTCGAAGAGCGTGGCAAGCAGCTCCAAGCGCAACGGGAACTGCTGGAGAGCCAGATTCACGACGCCGCAGTCTGTGCGCCGCTGGCAGGAGTCATCGTGGCAAAGTACGTGGAGCAGGGCGAGATGGTGGCGCCGGGCTCGCCGCTGGTAACCATCGCCGATCTCAGCGAGATGTGGGTCAAGATCTATCTGCCGGAGCCCGACCTGGACAAGGTCTCGCTCGGAGCCAAGGTGGCGGTGCGCGCGGATGCGCTGCCGGCTGAGGTGTTCGCCGGGACGGTCAGCTGGGTGTCGCCAAAGGCGGAATTCACCCCGAAGAACGTGCAGACGCGCTCCGCCCGCGCCGAACTGGTGTATGCCGTCAAAGTGGTTGTGCCCAATTCGCAAGGGCGGTTGCTCTTGGGGATGCCGGTGGAAGTGTCTTTGGTGCACTAAGGCCAAGTGGACGCATGTGCCGCTGACATTGTCGTCGCTGACCTCTGGAAGGCCTACGGACGGATCGAAGCCGTCAAGAGCCTTTCCTTCACCGTAGGCCACGGCCGCCTCTTTGGCATGATCGGCCCGGACGGCGCCGGCAAGACGACCACGCTCCGCATTCTGTGCGGCCTTCTGCGGGCCGACAAGGGCGAATGCCTGGTCAAAGGGCAGAACGTGGCTGTACATCCCAGGCGGGTGAAGAGGCTCCTCGGCTACATGCCGCAACGTTTCTCCCTCTACGCCGACCTCACGGTGTCCGAAAACTTGCGCTTCTTCGCTGACCTTTTTGAAGTGCCACGCGCCGAGCGCGAGGCAAGGGTGCAGGAGCTTCTCGCTTTCAGTCGACTGGCGCCCTTTCGGCAGTGGCGCGCAGGAAATCTTTCGGGCGGCATGAAGCAGAAGCTCGCCCTGTGCTGCACGCTCATCCACACTCCGGCGGTGTTGCTGCTGGACGAACCGACTACTGGCGTTGACCCAGTGTCCAGGCGGGAGTTTTGGCGCATTCTGGCTGGTCTGCGCGAGCGGGGGGTCACGATCCTGGTCACC
>JACIZP010000234.1 GCA_014359355.1 Calditrichota bacterium
AGCGGCTGATGCGGGAGATCTACTTCCCAGGCTTCAAGGCCTGTTTCCAGGAGGGAGGGGCCACCTCGGTGATGGCCGCGTACAACTCCTACGATGGCACCCCGTGCTCAGCAAACCACTGGCTCCTTACCCAGGTGCTGCGCAATGAGTGGGGCTTTACCGGATTTGTGGTATCCGACTATGGCTCCGTGGCCGGGATCCTCGACATGCACCACACGGCGGCCAACGAAAAAGAGGCCGCTGCGCAAGCGCTCAACGCCGGGCTTGACGTCGAGTTGCCCAACGTCTACATCTACGGCGAGCCGTTGCTGCAGGCGGTGCGCGAGGGGTTGGTTTCGGAAGAGACGCTCAACGAGGCGGTCCGGCGCGTGTTGCGGGCCAAGTTCAAACTCGGCTTGTTCGAGAACCCCTTTGCTGATCCCAAAGAGGCAGCCCGGGTGAACGACTGCGCCGAACATCGCGCCTTGGCCTTGGAGGCGGCGCGCAAGGCGATCGTCTTGCTGCGCAACGAGGGGGAGGTATTGCCGCTCAAGAAAGAGACCAAGACCGTGGCAGTCATCGGTCCCTTAGCAAATGAGGTGAAGCTGGGCGGCTATAGCGGCTATGGGATGAAGACCGTTTCAGTTCTGGAAGGAATGAAGAAGGTGCGACCCGACGTCCGCGTGCTCTACGCCCAAGGGTGTGTGCTCACCCATCCAGTGTTGCCGGCGATCCCCAGCGAGTACCTCATTCCCGCAGGCGGCAAGCCGGGGGAAAAAGGGCTGCGCGGTGAATACTTTGCCAACAAGGATTTGGCGGGCAAACCGGCTCTGGTGCGCATCGATCCGGTGCTGCACTTCGACTGGGCAGGCGACGGCCCCGACCCCTCGATGCCCACCGACTGCTTTTCTGCCCGATGGACCGGCAAGCTCATCTCGCCGGTGAGCGGTCCAGTTCGTCTCGGCATCTCCACCGACGATGGCGTGCGCCTCTACCTGGACGGCAAGCTTCTCGTGGACATGTGGGTTGACCGCAGCGTCACCACAGACATTGTCACCGTCACCTTGGAAAAGGGGCGGGCATACGACCTGAAGATCGAGTACTACGAGAACCTGGGTTATGCGTTCGCCAGCCTGGGCTGGGACCTGCAGCCAGAGGAGAACAAACCGCTGGAGGAGGCGGTGGCCGCTGCCAAACAGGCAGAAGTGGCAATCGTGGTGGTGGGCGTAGTTGAAGGGGAAGGCCGCGATCGCGCGAGTCTCGACCTCTCCGCGGAGCAGGAGAGGCTCATCAAGGCGGTGGCTGCCACAGGCACACCCACGGTGGTGGTGCTGCAAACGGGGAGCGCAGTGACCATGCGCAACTGGCTGGACCAGGTGCCCGCAGTGGTCCAGGCGTGGTACGCGGGCGAGGAAGGCGGCACAGCGGTGGCAGAGATGCTGTGGGGCGACATCAACCCCGGCGGCAAATTGCCCATCACCTTCCCGGTATCTGCGGCGCAACTGCCTCTCTACTACAATCCCAAGCCCACCGGGCGCGGCTGGGACTATGTGGACCTGACAGGGAAGCCGCTCTTCCCCTTCGGCCACGGGCTCAGCTACACCACCTTCGCCTACAGCGACCTGCGCATCACCCCGCAGGCCATCGATCCAACTGGCACGGCCACCGTTAGCGTTGACGTGCAGAACGTGGGCAGCCGCGCCGGCGACGAGGTGGTGCAACTCTACATTCACGACGTGGTGGGCAGCGTAGCCCGGCCGGTGAAAGAGCTGAAAGGCTTCCGCCGCATCACGCTCAAACCGGGCGAGAAGACGACCGTCACCTTCCGCCTGGGCCCAGCAGAGCTTTCGATGCTCGATCGGCAGCTGAAGGAGGTAGTGGAGCCTGGCACCTTTGAGGTGATGGTCGGCAGTTCGTCCGAGGACATACGCGTGCGCTCGACCCTGGAGGTGGTAGCGCGGTAGCTGAGGTGCACGCGGACAGGCGACTCCCGTGCACATGGCCCTGGGCGGCACAGCCTGCGCAATGCGCGCACGTTGCCCACGGAGCCACAAGGAGGCATCGCCCCTCCTCGCAATGAGGACAGGGGCCTCGACGTGCCGCGCCCTTCAACGCGGGCGCGGCACGAGAACCCCCGTTTCTGCGCTGTGCTCGGCGCAGGGCTTCCTTTTTGTGTTCTAAGCAACGAACTGCTTAGAGGCAATTGGGCCGAACAGTATGGTGTGAACAACCGCATATGGCGGCGTGAGCCGCGTTCGTTCGCAGAGGAGCAGGTGAAAAGGAGAAGCGTGAGATGAGCTATCGTCTACCCGATATCCGCTTTCAGCGGAAGGCGGTCGATCCCCAAGTAATGCTCGCCAACCTGGCGCAGGATTTGGAGATCAAGCCCTCGGTCGGCATTTGGTACTTCACGCCGGGGGGTGGCCGCTTTCACGAGCGATTTGTGCCGGAGGCTTCCATTCCCCAGCGCATCGAGATGGCTGCAGAGATGGCCAAACTGGGGGTGAAGGGGATTGAGGCGCACTATCCGGCGGAGGTCAACGAGGAAAACGCGCATCTCTACCAGAAATTAGCCAAAGAGACCGGCATTCGCTTGGTAGGGGTGCCATTCTCCCACTTCTACGACAAGATCTTTGAATTCGGCAGCATGTCCAATCCGGATCCGGCCGTGCGCAAGCGGGCGAAAGAGATCGCTGTGGGCGGCCTGAAGCTCGTTAAGGAGCTCGGCGCAGACCTGGCCATCTCGTGGCCCGGCATGGATGGCTATCGCTACCTGCACGGCACGCCCTTCATGCGCATGTGGGACCTCTTTGAGACAACCCTCGCCGAGGCCATGGACGAGGTGCCTGGCGTGCGCGTGGCCATCGAGCCAAAGGGCTACGAGCCCGCACCCAACAACATCTATCGCACCACTGCTGAAGGCATCCTTGCCGCACAACGCATCGAGAAGAAGCTGCGCAACCCGGAGAATCGCCGGCTGCTGGAGCAGGGGCACGCCCTGGTCGGCCTCAATCCCGAGGTGGGGCATGTGAAGATGAGCTTCGAGATCCTGCCTGCCGCCTACTCGCTGGTGGCCATGGAGGGGCGTTTGGCGCACACCCACTGGAACAGCCAGCCCGACGGCAACTACGACCAGGACAACAACATCGGCGTGGTCAATCCACACGAGACTGAGGCGCTGCTGTACGCCCTCTGGGCCATCGGCTACAACGGCTACTTTGGCATCGACATCAACCCGGAGAACATGCCGGTACACAAGGCGGTAGAGCTCAACATCAAGGCGTTGGAGAAGATGAAGGAGCGCGTGGCGAGGCTGCCGCACGAACGCATCATGGAGTGCCACCTCAATCCGGCCAAACATCGCGGCGAATTGGAGGAGATTCTCATCGCCAACTGGTGATGTGCTTTTCGGGCGCTGGGGCCTGTTCGTGGCCCCAGCGCGCTTTCACCTGCGCGGCGGACTTGCAGAGAACACACCCTGCACGGCCGGGGGCAGCCTGTCCTGGGGGCCCAGCTCTCGCAGAGGGCCAAGGCGCCCCAGGCCATTGTGCCGAGGCCCGAAGGCGTGCTACTTTTCTTTGAGCGTTGCGGCTATGCCCCTGGCCCACGCTTCGATTGCGTCCCAGTCGCGAAAATCGCCGACCTGCGCCTTCATGAGGCGGAGGATGAGGCGCTCAAACCGGTTGAGCTTGCTGGCATCCAGGGCGCCGCGAAAGACGGCGATATCCCGCGGCGCCAGGCGCTGCACGGCCGCCTCCAACGCCTTGGGGATGCGCCAGCCGCGCAGGAGGGTTACTGCATCGCCTCTGCCTAAGGGGCCACTGGAAAAGATCCAGACCGGCAGTGCGCTGAGCTCACGCTCGTGCTTCTGCAGCAAGGCACCGGCCTCCTTGCGCCACTGTCCAGCGTAGACGGCGCTGCCGATGACCGCCGCGCCGTAGGAGCTCAAGTCGCCAGCCTCACCTGCCGCGCGCACGTCGGCCTGCACCCCAGCCTCCCGTAACACCTGCCCGACCCTCTCGGCGATCTCTTTGGTCGCCCCGTACTTGCTCCCGTACGCCACAAGCACTCGCATAGGTTCATCTCCTCAGCAACGATATGGCTGGTTGGCCGGTCTTGAGTTGATCACGCTGTACCTTTGCGCCTACCTCGCGGGGCAACCGGCGCCGTCTCTGTACCAAAGACGATCCTGGCTTCATGGCGAAACGCCTGCGCCTCATGTCCTGAGAGGCCCGCCCATGGGTTGGCGCAGCACCGTCTTCAGCCTCTCCGGCGCGCTCCTTTGCGGGTCACTGAGGTAGATTTCGTGATGTTTCCCCCGCAGCTCATGGCCGCTTTCTCTGATAAAGTCATGCAGCTTAGCTATCGTCGGCCCTTCTGCATCGTACGGGCCAAGGTGCATGATCTGGGCAGCCAAACCCTCATGATAGCACTCGAACCGCACCTGGTCCAAGGCGGTCAGGCCTTTCTTTTCCTTGACTACGCGGAGTGCTTCGGCCACCATGTCGGGGGTGACCCATTCTGGCTGCATGATCATCGCCGTCCACTGCCAAAGACTCTTATTGCTCCACTGGGTGGGATCGTCTGTCCACCACAGGCCTTCCAAGGGCATCACCCCGTAGTCAACACCTTTGCCTTTTTTGGCCATGAACTTAAGGGTGTAGGAGAGTGAGAAGAGCGCTTCGATGGCCTGGTGGTATGCAGGCGAGAGGTTGGGGTCGCCGGCGCCATCAATCATCAAGAAGTTGAGCGGAGGGACATCGACGATGGCCACTTTGTGCGGCGAGGGATTGTACAGGTGCGCGAGCTCTCTTTTTAGGTCAATTTTGCGCATGGCGGTACTCCTCATGTCTGGGCACATCTCGAAGCGTCCAACGCCAGTCACCGAACGCACGGCCCGGTGGCCGCCCACCTCCGCGTGCAGCGCGTCCGAGAGCGAGCCGAGGACGCGCGAACGGTACCCGCAAGTTCAAGCCCGACCGCGGCCGAGCTGCCCTGCGACCCATCCTCCGCCCACTGCCAAAGCAATCGCTACCGCCGTCCACAGGTCCGGACCCATCAACAGATCGCTGATCAGCCCAACGAGGGCGGTCAGAACGCCAACGGCCACGCCATTTTTCACTGCGGCTGGTCTCCCTTTGCGCGCCGCAAGAAGGCCCCCGAGGAGCGCGCCAATGCCCATCAAGACGGAAGCCAGCACAGGAGACGTCCTGGCGGCGAACTGGTTGATCATCTGCTGGTCCGGCGCTCCCCTGACTTGGAACGCCAAGTGAAAGGCATACCCCGTGACCGCGGCAAACACGCCGAAAATGGCAATTCCCACGGCGATGACTGCCCCCAGCAGCACCCAACCCCACTTAATTCCCGAGAGTTGCCGTGACATGTTCAGCCCTCCTCACCAAACGTGCGCTGCCTATTGCCCCTTTCGCGGCCTCAAACCCGACTTTCCGCTGGCAAATCAACACCCCCGCCTTGAGGGATGTTCCTCGGAATCTGCCCGCGGCGGCTGAGGGTCCATTTTCCCGGAGAAGCTCAGGAACCTCCCCTCTGGCGGGCAAGCCTCGAGGGGAGAAGACCCTGCTCGACAAAAAAGGTCTGCGGGCTCGGCTTCTTGTAACCATCTCGCACCCTCAGGCCGCCCCAGGGAGGCGGCCGCGCTTCCTTGACCCGGCGGGCGCCCCCTTGTAGTCGCCGATCAGGATGGCCCGCCCGAACCTGCCTCGGTTGTTTGGATTTCCCCACACAACAAGGTGGTCCATAGTCGGTCCGTGTGCGCTCATTGCAGGCCAGTTCGCTCACGACCTTTGTGCCCCGCATGTGGAAGAGGCCCACTAGCCAGTAGGCGGGCCCCGCCCCGAGGCCGCCTTACATTGGGCGAAAGGGTGCATCGAAGGCTATGAAATCCCTGGCACGGAGCTGCTCTACCACCCTCCCCCCGGACCACGGCCTGCCCAGTCCGGCACGGAATGGCTCGCCGTAGGTCAGTATTGAGAAGTCAGGGGCCCCGTGAACTTTTCTCGGGGGAGATAGATGAGCTGGCAGGTCGCAGCCCATCCCTCTCGCCGGCGCCTCCAACGTCTCTTAACCTAGGAGCGCGCTCATGTGGCCGTAGTGGTCCTGATTGTCCGGGGTTGGCTCATAAGCATAGTGCCAGCAACCTGGGTCCACGGGAGCATTCCACGAGGCGCCTTTCGGCGTCTGGTCACAGCCGACTCGCAACTGGAGGCCTTTCATGCTTGCTCGGTGAAGCCCATCCCAAGCCCCTGACGACCACTGTAGAGTGATGGTCGGCAGCTCCGTGGCATTGGCTGGTCCGGCTGCTTGACCGACCACACCGAGAGCCGATATGCACCCACTGTGCGATTAGGCGATTCACCCGAGCATGATGCCGATGACACGGCCGAGTCCCAGGCCGTCTTTGTTGGGCTGCACGCTCTGTCGAGTTGGCTTGCAGCTGGCCAGGGAAAACACCTCGATCACATACGGCTCCTGCCTCTGAGCTGCCCTTTCGCGTAGCTCTCGTGAGCTTCGCCTCCGCGGGCGGCTCAATGCTCCGTACTGCCGCAGCGCACCCGGTATACTCTTCCTTTCCAGGCAACCCCCGCGCGCAGACAGTGCCACACGGAGTGAGCCATCATGAAGGTGGCCAGGAGGACGGTTACAGGGTAGAGGAGAGCCACCCTTCGAGGCAGGCGGAAGCGCGCGGCGACGGTGTACCAGAGGGCACAGTTGACCACCAGCTGAATGATAGTAGGCATTGCTGCTTCCTGGTGCGTCTCTCCTTGCCACAACCAATGCAGCACAAGCGCGACTGGCCTCAGGAACAAGAGGGCAAAACACCCCGTCACCGCGATGCTCAGCCACAATCGATAGCGCAGTGCGGGGAATGCGCTCTTGGCCAGACCGCGCCAAGATTCGCGAAATCCTCGATAGAAGTGCACATTAACAAAGTCGGAACCGTTGGCCACGGTGATTCGGCCACCGGTCTGGCGCACCCGGCGCGCTAGCATGACATCCTCTGCCACTTCACCGCGCACCGCGCGGTGCCCGCCCACGCGCTCATACGCTGTGCGGCGGAAGAGCATGAATGGGCCCACGGCCATTGCCAAACCGCTCAGCCTCAGGCGCTCCCCCAGCGCTAGGGGAAGGAGCGCCACAAGCCCAAAGGGGATGATGGGGAGAAGCAGCGCCTCGCCGAAGCTATGCATGACCGTATGAGGAATGATGGTGAGCAGGTCAGAACCGTTCTGCTGGGCGGTCTGCACGCTCCACTTCAGGCTGCTGGGTTGATGTTCCGTGTCGGCGTCGGTGAACAGCAACCACTCTCCGCGCGCCTCCCTGGCCAACAGATGGCACGCAAAGTTCTTGCCCGTCCATCCTTGCGGCAGAGGCAGGCCACGGATCGGTCTGACTCTCTTGTCTGTGGCAGCCACCGCCTCGACAATGGCGGCTGTGCCATCGGTTGAGCCGTCATCCAGCACCAGCACTTCGAGCGCAGGGTAATCCTGGGCCAGGATCGATTCCAGACAGCGCCTGATATTTCGCGCCTCATTGCGGGCCGGAATCAGCACAGAAACGGAGGGCAGAAGGCCCCCTGCGCACGGCGGCGCGGCACGGTGCAGTGCCCACAGATTGGCGAGCAGATTGATGACCAACAACCCCACCGCAGCGCAGGCAATGGCGTCAAAGTCCACTTCCAACAGACCGCATGTCTGAGCCATCGCGCAACCTCTCGAACGGAGCGCTCTCCCCCTGCGAACGCAATCGGCTCCAGGAGATGCCCCGCCGCCTCTCTTGCATTTCGCCTGCGGCATTGTTCGCGGCAGTGGGCAGACGGAGCCCTTTGCCTGCGGATCAGGCTATTTCCCTTTTTCCAACCAGGCCCACACCGAACAGCCTCCTGCCGAAGAGCCGGCGGTATGCTGCCGGGGACTGCACGCCGATGAGCTCGTACCCCGCCTCCTCAAACCATTCCACCGCTTCGTTGTAGCCGTGGCGGTGGGCGTAACGGGGCGACAGCCAATCGTGGAGGCTGTGTCTGGTGTGTCGCAGGGTCCATGCTTCCTTATGGCGCATCCGCTTGCGGAAGACCGGGTGGACCGCCCACGCGAGCGCAAACAGCAACGCCAGCCTGCACCAGCCAGGAAGTCGACTTATGACCGGCCGCAGAAGGCGCTCCGCGTGGTGCTTCACCCGAGCAAGGCATCCCCGTTTTCCCTTGGGCACCAGATGGTCCTCGAGGCCATAAACCCACACGAAGAGGTAGCCGCCGTTGCGCACGTACCTCGAGATGGAGTCGAAGGCCGCTCTGGTTGAAAACGTATGGTGGAGGACGCCCTGACAATACACCAGGTCAAAGGAGCCTTCCCGGAAAGGGAGGTCAAAGAGCGAAGCTACCAGCAGGTGGATCTGATTCTCGGTGACAAAAGCCGGCCCACTTTTCAGCAAGGCAAAGTTCAGGTCGACAGCGAAGACCTCGGCGCGTTTCAGAAGTCGCCGCAGGGCTAATGCTTCCATGCCCACACCGCAGCCGGCGTCCAACACGATGTGCATCGCCTCCAAGGGGCTGATATCTTTCAACCACACCTCGCGATTCAGCGCGACCAAGTCGTCCAGCGTGTAGGTAAAGGAAAGGCTGTCGCGACCGATGTCTGCCAATTGCCACTCCGCGGTGAAGGCATCCTGGATGTGGCGCTCCCCGGGACGGGGCAGGTGCGCGGGTGGGCTGTAACCCTGGAGCCGCTCCATCTGTTCGGCAAATTGCCTGCAGAAAGCATCGTGGAAGCGAGTACGAAAAAGCAAAAGCACAGGAACAAAGAAATAGACCGGGAACCACGCCTTGCAGGCCTCGCACAGAAGCGCGCCATTCTCCAGCACGTCTCCGCGCCTGAACGCGCCGGATTCCCCGACGTGGTCGCCGCGATCGGTCCGCAAAGGCAGAACCCTATCGTTAAATGGTACCGCCGACAGTGCTCCCTTGCACCCGGGGCAACATATTGTCTTCAGAATCCTCAAGTCCATGGATGCTCAGCCCTTTTCAAGCCGTTGTAAATGCAGTGGCCCTTGAGTTCACCTGGCACCGACCTGACGCAGTTAGCACGCTCCCGTACCCTCGGCGACATGTTGGCCACCCCTCGCAGACCGAGGTGCCCACCCTCGGCCAGATAGCCCCCGCTTCGTTCTCCTCCCTAGCTCAGCGCTGCATCCCCATGGCCTCCTTGCTCCTACCGCCCAGACTTTCTGGCTCCCGCTGCGGGCTGGCCCCCGGCAGTCGGGCCCCCAAAACGGAACGCGTCAATTCTCTCTCTGCAGATGGAATAGACCTCCATCCGGTTGGCGCGCGCCGGGAGGTAAAGAGCCCGGCGCAGAGCCTGCCGAGGTACCAGGCGCACACCGTTCTCGTCGTACGCGCATCCGCCAAACTGCCGCCAGAGGGCGTACGCTCCCCTCTCATTGGATTTACCCTCAGAAAGCTGCACCAACACCCCCTGCTCGAAGAGGGTGAAAACCCGATTGCGTCGCGCACGCGCCAGGTAGGCAAAAATCGCCGGGAGCAAGAGAAGCACGATCGTCTGCATCGTGCCACCGAGCCGCCGCAGCCAAGGGAGAAAGTGACCGCCGTAGGCGATGCCCATGAGGAGCAGTGCCACCACTATCCCGAGGGCCAAGGTCAGCGCCTTCTGCTTGGCTGCTGGTTGATACACCCAGGACGTCAACGAGCGCCCCAAGTCGCGTCCATCGTATGCGCGAGTGGAAGAAAAAAGCATGACTCATGTCTCCATTTTGCCCGACTATCCTGGCGAAGCTCGACACTCGCTCCCGCTCCCCCTCGCTACAGTGCCAAAATACACAACTGGGCCGAGAAAATCAAGCTGAAAGCGCGGGCACGGGACAGCCATCATTTTCCACCTGGAGTGCACCCCAGCTGGTGCAAGTCCGCCGCCGGAGCGAGGTCACCACTCGACGAAGCTCAGAAGCGCCGCTCAAGCGAGAGACTCGCGGTCGACTTCCTGTAGTACCAGCCTCGCACGAGTGACTCGTTGTCGTACCAGGCGAGCCGCAAAATCGCTGTCATGCGGTCTGACAGAGGCCGGGAGAGGTCAACGATTAGCACGTTGCTCTGCTCCCGCTCCGTGTCCAGGCCCATTGGCACCACGGGCCTCACCTCCTCGGCATAGCGTTTCCGCTGCAGCACGCCATAGAGACGGAGAAGCAGGGCCTCGGGCAGGCGTACGCCCCCCAAGAACGACACCTTGTGCCGCAAGAAACCGTAGCCGTAGGAGTTGGAGCTGGTGCGTTCCAAGAGGTAGGCAACGGCCCACTGTCCCTTGCGGTGCACCTCGAGGCGTGCGCCGCCCTGAATGCAGCGATCTCGCTGCCGGTCGGGGAGTGCGCTCCATCGGTCCGTAGCCCGATCATAGCTGTAGGCCGGCCTGTCCAGGGACCACTGGTGCTCACTCATCGTCGCGGCTACTCTCAGCCACTCAGCGAGCGGCCGGCTGAGCACAAGCTCGGCACCCCAGCCCTGCGAGTCGTACTCGGAGGAGCCGCTGTAGTCCAAGGATTCGCAAGAAAGGGAGGCGGTCAGAGAGGTTTCGAGCGGAAGCCGTGTCTTTGCATACCCCGTCAACGTGGAAACCAGGTAGGTCAGGCCGCCGTTGAGAAAAGTCTTGAGCCTGAGCGAGCCACGCCCGCCCAACGACCAGCGCTGGCCGGCGAACCAGCTACCGCCTGCCGTCAGCTCGCCCACGGCCTTGTTTTCTTCGGGGTGCTGCCAGTACCCCTGGTACCCCAACTCCAGGGAAAAATCCCCTGCCATCCTCCGGCCCTGCCCTTGGGCACGGCAATCGAGCAGAAGGCGCAACGACGGCGCCCCCTGCGGCTGCGCGGGCGACTCTTTGATATTGTTGTCCTCCTCCAGCGCAAGTTGCAACCTGGTACTGCTCAGCCACAACGGCTGTTGTGCCAAGTTCACGCCAGCCGCGCAACCGATGAGCAGCGCGATGCACAGGCGGTGTAGGTTCATCGGGGGGATGGGGCTCGCTGGGCGCGCAGCGCCTCGGCTCTCTTGGTCAACTCGTGCGCGCGGGCGGCAAGCGTGTCTGCTAAGGCCAGCAGGTGTCCCTTCTGTGCCTCCAGCTCCCGCATAAAGATCCTTGCCTCAGCCGTGGACAGCTGCGAAGGATCTGTGGACCACAGTCTGCCTGCAGGGGCCACCACCCCTGAGCTGCTTGCAGCGCCTGCGGCCGCGTAATCGGTCGCTCCACGGCCAGGCCCCGTCTCAAGCGCGGCTCTGCTGCCACCTTGGGCCATGGGCCTTGCCGTCTCATCGCGTTGATCGAAGAGTGCCACTTCGCTCACCAGCTCATTGAGCCGCTCCCGGAGCGTCACTTCCTCGCGCAGCTGTTTGAGCCGTTTGTCGGCACTGGACGCCTCTTGGCGCAGTCGCGCCGCGCGGTCGAGCAGCAGGGCCGCCTTGTCCTCGAGGCGGCGATGGTCGTCCTCCGGGCTCAGCGCCCAGCGGGGGATACTGTCCACCACGGCAGGCACCACGGCAATGCGGCCGGCTACTTCTGCGCGCTTGCGCCGGAGCAATGCCAAGGCCCGCACCTTCTCTTGCCACGCGGCATGGGACACACGACCGGCGCCCTCCTCTAAGCTTTCCGCCAAGCGGGTGACCTCTGCGTCGTAGTGCCGCCACAAGGTAACCAGCGTCGTGTCGAGCGCGGCCTGCAGCTCCTGCTGCTGGCGCTCCAAGCTCTCGGTTTCCTCTGCCAGAGCCTGGAGCTCCCTGAGCGCCCGCTCGAGGCGGTACCTCTGCACAAAGTTCTGTGGCTCTGCCTTCAGGCGATTGACTCTCTGTGCCGCCTTGTCAAAGCGGGCGGCCGCTTTCGCGCGCTCCTTGTCGACCATGACCAGGCGCTGCTCGTAGCGGCGGGCCAGTGCCTCGAGGCTGTCAGCCCTTGTTTGCGCCAGCGCCGCAGCCCCTCCAAGAGCCCCAAACGCTATCACTGCGCCAAGGAGGAACATGGAGATTTTGTGAAGCACATGGACTTTCAACTTGTCCTCCCGCGTGTCCATTTCACTGGTTCTTGGGCAGCAGCCCGTATTTGGCCAACTTGTAATACAGGGCACTGGGCTTCAGGCCCAGCAGCCGGGCCGCTTCGGTCTTGACCCCGCCGGCCATAGCCAGCGCTCGCTCCAGGTAGGTGCGCTCGATGCGCTCCAGCACCGGCTCCAACTCCAGGCCGCCCTCCGCATTTAGCTCCGCCACGGCCCCCTCAGGCCCACTGAGCGGCGGCAGGTCGGCGACGGTAATCGTGTCCCTCTCGGCCAGCACCGCCGCTCGCTCCAAGACATTCTCCAATTCGCGCACATTACCTGGCCAATGATAGCGGCACAGCTGCGCCATGGCCGCCTCGTCCAAGCTGAGGCCAGGTTTGCCCAGCTCTTTGGCCAGCCGGCCAAGGAAATGGCAGGCAAGAGCCGGGACGTCCTCCAGCCGCGCGCGCAGTGGGGGCAGGTAGATGGGAACTATGTGCAGCCGGTAGTACAGGTCTTCGCGGAATTTTCCCTCCCTCACCAGCTGCGCCAGGTCGCGATTGGTGGCGGCGATGATGCGCACGTCCACCGCGAGCGTCTCCTCGCCGCCCACGCGTTCAAACTCCTTCTCCTGCAGCACGCGCAGCAGTTTCAATTGCGTTGCCTGGGGGATGTCGCCCACTTCATCCAAGAAGATAGAGCCGGTGTGCGCCAGCTCAAAACGGCCTCGCTTGCGGCGCAGCGCCCCGGTGAAGGCGCCGCGCTCGTGTCCGAACAGCTCTGATTCCAGCACTCCTTCTGCCAAGGCGCCGCAATGCACGCGCACGAAGGGTCGGTCCCGCCGCCGGCTGGCGCGGTGAATGGCGCGCGCAATGAGCTCCTTGCCGGTGCCGCTCTCACCGTAGATGAGCACGGTTGCGTCGGTAGGCGCGACCTTCTCCACCGTGGCGTATACCTCTTTCATTTTCGCCGACTCGCCAATGATCTCCCCGAAGTTGAGCCGCCCCTCCAGCTCTTGGCGCAAGTAGAGGTTCTCGGCGGAAACGCGTTCCAGCTCGCGTCGCTCTTCCAGGCGCTGCAAGGTCTTCTCGACCTTCACCCGGAGCTCTTCGTGGGAGAAGGGCTTGGTGATAAAGTCCGCCGCTCCCTCCTGCATCGCCTGCACTGCCAGGCCAATCGTGCCATACGCCGTAATGACGATGACCTCACTCGCGGGGGCGTGGCGCTTTACCTGCCGCAGGACTTCGATGCCGTCCAGTCCTGGCAGGCGGTAATCGGTAATCACCAGGTCACAGGGCTGAGCCAAGGCCATTTCTACCCCCTTCTGGCCGTCCTCCGCTTCCAGGACCTGATGCCCCATCTTGGCGAGCACCTGGGCTATGCCTTCGCGCATGGTCTGGTTATCTTCGACCACCAAGATGCGACTCACTGTGCTTCACCCTCGTCTGCTTTGGGGAACCTCAGGACGAACACGGTGCCTGAGCTGTCGCTGTGCCGCAGGGCGATGCTCCCCTGGTTTGCCTGGCACAGGCTGCGGGCGATGGCCAGTCCTAGGCCTGTTCCGGTCTTGCGGGTGGTGAAGAATGGCTCAAACAGGTGCCCCTGCGCATCCGGCGGAATGCCACACCCTGTGTCGGCGAAGAGCACCTCCACCTGCCGGCCCACCGTCCGGGCAGTCACCCGAATGACTCCTGGGCCAAACATAGCCTGCACGGAGTTACGGGCCAGGTTCAAGAAGATCTGCTGGGCATGCTGGGGATCGACAAAGATCGTCAGCCCGTCCGTGTGCCAGGTAAAGTCCGTCCCCTTGGCGCTGAGCTCCTCGGCGAGCAGGCTGCGCACTTCGTTGAGAATCTCTTCCAGGGGGCATGGTCTCCTCTGCGGCGACGGAGGCCGCGCATAGTCGAGAAAGTCGTTGACGATGGCCTTGAGGTGCTGCACCTCTCGGACGATCCTGGCCGCTCGCGCCTCCTGTTCGCCACCACGCAGTTCCTCTGCCAAGAGGCCAGCAAAAAGCTCGATGCCGCCTAAGGGATTGCGCAACTCGTGAGCAATGCCGGCCAGCATCGTCTTCAGGCGCGTGTCGCGTTCCACCACGTTGCGCCGCATCTCCTCCATGGTCTGCGCCAAGAACCCAATTTCGTCATGCCCGCCCAGAGGAACAGGCACCTGGTAATCGCCTCGGCCGATAGTCTCGGCAGCCTTGCGCAAGCGCGCCAGCGGCCCGGTGATCTGCCGAGCTAAAGCCACTCCCAACAGGAGAGCGACGAGCGCTCCCACTACACCCAACCGCAGCAAGTAAGACCGCAGGCGCACGATGGCCTGCAGGCTCTGCGCGCTGCCCTCCACCGCCACGACCGCTCGCGGTTTGTCCCCCAGGCGCAGAGGCGCGTAGGCCGACTTGTACAGGCGACCATCCACGCCACGGAAGAGCACCGAGCTGGCCGGTGTGCCCGTCAGGGCGCGGCTAATCTCCGCCCGGTCCATCTCTAAGCGCCGCCATCTTTGTCCTATGGACACGGAGCTGTCTGCGCCGGCGAGAATGGCCAGGTGAGCATCCACGGCATACAGCCGTTCCATGCCCATGGCACGGCGAAGCTCGTCCAGTTGCCCCCGCAGGTGGCGGTAGGTCCGCGTCTGCTCATCCCCGGGGCGCAGGGCGAGTACCAGTTCTGCATCCAACTGCGCAGCCGCGGCAGATGCGGCAACCGTCAGTTTCTCACCGAGCTCCGCCTCAAGTAAGTCGCGCACGCGCCATTCGAGCAACACGCCGACGAGCGCAAGCACAGCCACCATCAGCACCACCATCGCTGCCGCCAACCGGAAGCGGATCGATTGTCGCACAAAGCCGTGCTTCACCTGTCTTGCTCTCCTGGCAATCCCCGTGCCATCGTGCTCTGCAGCCGCAGGCGGGGCATGAGCATCTATTTCGCTCGGCATCTCGCTTGAGCGCTGTTTGTCGCAGCGAATGCCGTTATTTTCCCGACACACGGGCACGAAAGCACCGGCTTAGACAGGCTTCCTGCCCAATCTGCCCTCGCTCCGCCTCTCTCCTCGGCCAATGCATCAGAATTCTGAGGTTAGCACTCAGAAAACTGTGGCTCAGCCTATGTGCTGGGGCACGCCATTCCCTTATGCGCCCCTCGCCGGCAAGCCGCTCTCGGCCAGCAACAGGCCGTGGCGCAATCCACGCGTGCTCACCCGCAGCTCGGCAAAATCCAGCGCACTCATCACCGCCTCAAAGATGGCCGCGCCAGCGACGATGACCGGCGCGCGAGCTGGGGCCAGCCCAACCACCCGCGCTCGGGCGCTCTGCGGCAATTCCTGGAGCTGCTGTCGCAGCGTTTGCACCCGCTCGATGCTCAGCACATGCCCCTCGATGCGCGCGGCTTCGTAGGAGCCGAGCCGTTGGTCGATGGCGGCTAACGTGGTGATGGTGCCGCCGACGCCCACCAGCTCTTCGCTCTCCTGACGGCTGCCGATACCGGCTTCAAGCACCTCTTGCCGCACACACTCCATGAGCGCCACCACTTGGCAGGAGCGCGGCGGGTCATCAGCCAGGAAGCGCTCGGTCAGTCGCACGTGCCCAATCTTGAGGCTCCGCTTGCTCAAAATTCTCCTCCCACGCCCCTGGATGAACTCCGTGCTCCCTCCGCCAACGTCCACCACGCGCAGAAGTTTGTCACCCGGCGGACGCCCGCTCGCCACCCCGAGGAACGTGAGCTCCGCCTCCTCGTCGCCAGACAGGACCCGCGGCGCCAACCCTGTGCTCCTCTCCAGCTCGGCTGCCAACTCTGCGCCATTTGGCGCCTCGCGCGCCGCACTGGTAGCAACAAGGTGGATTTCTTCGGCACCCATCTCCCTTGCCTTTGTCACGAAGCCGCAAACAGCCGTCACCGTCTCCTCAATCGCCCTCGGCTGGAGCGCGCCGGCATGCTGCAAGCCGCGTCCCAGGCGCGTGATGCACTCGCCCTCAGCGAGCACGCGGCGAATGTCGCCTTCGGCAACCTCAGCTACGAGCAAGAGGACCGAGTTGGTGCCGATGTCTATTGCCGCTGCGATCTTGCCCATGGAGTTACGGTCTCCCACCGTGAAGGATGTTAGGAAATTCGCCGCACACTATCAAGAGAAAAAAAGGCTTGACTATGCCGCAGAAAATAGCTAAGTTGGAGAGCAAAAAAGGTGAAGCGGAGGTGTGTCGTGGATATTGCATTCCTGGGAGCAGCGCGGTCAGTTACTGGGTCTAAGCACCTACTTTCGGTCAATGATAAGCTTATCCTGCTCGATTGTGGGCTGGTGCAAGGTCACCGCGAGGAGGCGGACCACCAGAACCGCCACTTGCCGTTTGACCCAGCCAGTCTGGATTGCGTCGTCTTGTCGCACGCCCACATCGACCATAGCGGCAATCTACCTCGCCTGATTGCCCAAGGCTTCGAGGGGCCTATCTACTGCACCCCTGCCACGCGCGACCTGTGCAGCATCATGCTACCGGATTCGGCGCACATTCAAGAAAAAGACGTCGAGTACGTCAACAAGCGGCACAAGCGCAAGGGGCTCCCTCCAGTGCGCCCCTTGTACACCCCTGAAGAGGCCATTGCCGTGTTGGGCCACATGGTCTCCCTCAGCTACGACCGCCCCACGGCCATCGCGCCGGGAGTGCAGTTGCGCTTCGTGGATGCCGGGCACATCCTCGGCTCGGCCATCACTCTTTTGGATATTGCGGAGAACGGCCGCCGGGTGCGGTTGGCGTACACGGGGGACTTGGGGCGGCCGAACATGCCTCTGCTGCGCGATCCGCAACAGATTCGCGATGTCGATGTCCTCATCACCGAAAGCACCTACGGCAACCGCCTACACGAGGAGCTCGCCGAGATACCCCAGCGCCTCGCGGACATCGTCAACCGTACCTACGAGCGCCAGGGCAAAATTATTATCCCAGCCTTCTCTGTAGAAAGGACGCAGGAAGTCGTCTACTACCTCAATCAGCTCTGGCGAGAGCATAGAATCCCTGACCTGCCGGTGTTCGTGGACAGCCCCCTGTCGACCAACGCCACGGCCATCTTCCGCATGCACCCTGAGTGCTTTGACCGGGAAACCTACCAATTCATGCAGGAGCACGAAGACCCGTTCGGGTTTGACCAGCTGCACTACGTGCGCGACGTGCAAGAGTCCAAGAAGTTGAACACCCTCAACGAGCCCTGCATCATCATCTCCGCCTCAGGCATGTGTGAGAGCGGCCGGATCTTGCACCACCTCGTGAACAACATCGAGAACCCGGCCAACACCATACTCATCGTGGGCTACATGGCGGAAAACACGTTGGGGCGACGCCTTGTGGAGCGGCACGAATGGGTGAAAATCTTCGGCGAGCCGTATCGTCTACGCGCCGAGGTGGCGATTTTGAACGCCTTCAGTGCCCATGCCGATCGCCAGGAGCTCCTGGCCTACCTTCGCGCCATGAATGTGGAGCGCCTAAAGCACGTGTTTGTCGTGCACGGCGAGCCTTCCCAGGCCGAGCCTCTAGCCGAGGCGTTGCGCACCATGGTGCAGTGCGAGGTGCGAATCCCAGAGCTCGGGGATGCGGTGCGCGTTTAGCGGGGATTGGGCTATTCGGGAGCCACTTTGTAGATCTTTGCCGTGGCAGAGTCGACCTTGGCCAGATGCTCCAGCACTCCGGCATCCGGAGTATTGGCAAAGACGGCGATGAGTTCCCGCCGGTGGGCATCAAGAAACTTGGTGGCGTGGTCGTTCTTGGGGTCATCAGTCAGGATCTTGACCAGAAGGTTCACGGCCTCAGCGCAGTACTTGCGCGCCTGGGTGTCGTCTTCGCCCACCAGTGAGAGGCCGTAGAAGTAGTAGTCGACCATCTCTCGGAAGGGACGGTGGGCATCGCTCAGCAGCTGTTTGATGAGCTTCTCGCGGAGGTCCCAGCCTTCCACGAAGCGGCCAAGGCCATAGCGGGCATGCTGGGCAATGTCCCGCGCCTTCTCGTAGAAGGGCGTGCCCTCCAAGGTGCCGCGCTTGTCAAATTCGCCGCCGAGGATGAGGTAGACGTAGAAATCGATGAGATTGGTGAGGGGCAGTTGCTCTGGGTCATTGACCGTAATCTGCTCGCCGTGAGTGTATTTGAATCGGCAGCGCTTGTCAAAGTACTGCAGATCTTCGCCGTTGGACACCAGGAGGTTAACGCTGTACCGCTCCTCTGAACTGGTGCTGTTGTCTTGCAGGAGGAATTCCATGTAGACATGGATTTCCCCGCCGTAGTTCTTATCATGCCAATCCCGCGCGCGGATATAGTTCTCC
>JACIZP010000235.1 GCA_014359355.1 Calditrichota bacterium
GTAATGAAAAATGTAACCCTCTTAGGCGTCATCCTCATTATCGGTGTAACCTTCTCTAATCATGCAGTCTTACATGCAGAGGTGACAAGGGGGAAACATACTTTTGCAGGAAACGTTGAGGGCTTTGACTTTTCGGCAGGGAATGCGGTAAGCCCGGAGGATTCTTTGGCAGATGTAGTCTACAGTGTTGGGGAATCCTTGTGGAGTTTTTGCAGCACTCGAATAGTTGACTTGGGCGAAACTGATTTTGATAGCGTGTTTGTTGCACCCGCTTCGGGGTATCAGACTGGAGCAGAGTGGAAAAGGACCCACGTGTATGTCATTCGGACAAGAGAATCCCATTATGCAAAATTGCAGACTTGTGAAACTGAGGGTGGCTTAGGGTTTAAATGGGCATATCAAACCGACGGCAGCAGAAACTTGAATACCGTTACCGTAACAGGGATAGTCTATTTTGGTCTTTGGGGAAACTGTTTTGATTTTTCTTCAGGAAGTTATGGGGCTTGTTGTGAATCCGAAGACGTTTCCTTTCAATTCTTTGAGGAAATGTTGATCTGGGGTGAGATGATCGACTTGGGCGACACCCTTTTCGATAGCGTGGTACAGGCTCCTACTGAGGGTTACGTAGATAGCGGATTTGTAATGTACGACCACGTGTTCGTCATCAGGACTAAGGAGCGTCACTTCGCCAAGATAGATGTCCACTATTCCGATTTTCTTGATGTTAATGAGCCAGAGTCTTTTTTCCGATGGGCATATCAACCAGATGGCTCCACCAATCTGAGAACAGTCACTATTACAAGCGTGGAAAATACCCCTGACAATGGACACAAGCCTAACCCCTTTCAGTCACTGCAAAATTATCCTAACCCATTTAACTCATTTACCACATTTCAAGTGCGCATCCCTGAAAGAACCTATTTTAGCTTGCAGATTGTTAATCTCAACTCTGAATTGGTAAAGACCCTGTTCGATGGCTATAAAGATGAGGGAGGCTATCAGTTCCGCTGGGGAGGATGTGATGAAAGTGGTCAAGTAGTCGCTTCCGGCGTATACCTGTGTTTACTCCGCACCAAATCAAGTATTGAGATAAAAAAGGTCTTGTTCATTAGATAGGAATGGAGAAGGTGGAGGATGAGTGCCATGAAAAGCAATGAAATGGTCAAGTTCTTGCAATTACCGACTGCTCGCATTGGTACGCTACTTTGGGGCATGCTATTTTCAGCAACTGTATCTTTTGCCCAAATAGAGGATTGGTACTGTACCTACGGCATAGATATGAAGGGTGATGCTGGCGTCGTACAAACTGCTAATTCTGGTAACAGAGGGATCGTTGAAAAAAGATGTTTGGTGATTTTGGTGAAGGTTAAAGGTGACGCTGACCCTTGGGACCCATTAAATTTCGATGGTGGACATAGTATTCATCAATATCTTTCCAGTGCCTACGCCAGCAGCTTTCGCAATTACTTTGCCGATATGTCCCATGGTAATCATATCTTGAGTTCGAGAATTGACGGTCAGGCCGACATCACCAAATGGTATGCAATCCCTTGTACAACCGATACGGAGGAGATTATTAAGCGTGCAATAAGAGAAGTTGATAGTGATACCAACAGAGGGTTTAGTTGGTCAGATTATGACTTGGATGGAGACGGTTACGTCGATCAGGTAATGGTAATCCCGGGTGGAGCAACAATTGGAGAAACAGGTTCGACTGCGCACCTTATAAATTACCAAACCTCAGAAGGACCCATTATTAGGCACGAGGTACCAATTACGCGCGGGAAAGCAAATTGGGGCTTTCTCGTTGGCAATATGGCCCATGAATACGGCCATGTTTTAGGGTTACCAGAACTATATGACAGAAGTGGACTTCCGGGATCGCCCTGGGCTAATGATCCTGCGAAAGACCATTCCGCAGGTGTCGGTAACTATTGTGTGATGGGCCATGACTATTGGAGCCCTGCAATGATGTGTGGTTGGGCCAGGGCCAAGCTGGGTTGGGTTGACGTAGTGGATATTACTACGTCATCCTTAGGGTATACTTTTCAACCGATTCAAGCGCACCGCAACAGCTCGCAGCGCGACAAAGTCTATCGGATTTGGATCGACAAGACACCCAGTGAGGTGGAGTACTTCCTCATTGAAAATCGTCAACTACTTACAACTTGGGAAAGCCATGTCAATTCAACCGGCGGCTTATTCATCTGGCATATTGATGAAGGAGTCACTGGCAATCCTTATCATGATCAAGTTCATTATGAATTGCATAAACGCGTTGACTTGGAATGCGCTGACGGACTTTTTTCGGACAAGGGATATCCTGGCACTATCGCCAATCCCTATTCGGGCCGAGATAACTTGGACTTTTTTGCTCGTTCAAATTATTCAGATTATAGCATTAGTCACAATGGTAATCTCGGCGAAACAAAGAAGCCTCTTCCTCCCTACTTGCCCGATGATACCACTGATCCGTTCTTCCCGGAGTGGAAAACCTCTTTTACACCGGATACCACCAATCCTAATACTAATGGATACAGCGGTAATAGTGCAATATCGGATACTGTCCAAAATGTCTTTACTCATATAGGGATAAGCAACATTAGACGTCAGGGAAGCGCATTGCTTGCAGATATATATTTAAATTGGTGGTCTATCAGTTCCCAGGCTACCGCTCACAACAACGGCCGAAAGCTTATTAGGGATGGCAATGGCAAATTGCATCTAGCTTACGAATCAGGTGGTGACATTTATTATCAATACTCCACCGACAACGGAAGTAAATGGAAAGGTCGTGCACGCCTTAGCCTTAGTAACCGAAACAATAGATACGCTTCCATCGCTGGCAGTAGCACCAAGAAGTTTGTGGTCTGGGAGCGTTACACCGGCTACTCCGGGGGGCAGTACAAATACGATACTTACCTTGCCAAGAACACGGGCTCCGGTTGGGGCCCTGCCACCACGATCCCCCGCCTCTCCCAGCTTGCCTTTGGCACGCCAACTGACCCCCTGCCGGTGGTGAGCTACAAGACGGTGAGTAGCACGAACCGCATTCTGGTCTGCGCCAAAGGGCAAAAGGAAGGCTACAATGCCCTGCTGTACCAGTACTCCGACGACCAGGGCAACTCGTGGTATCCAGAGCCCGATGTGGACTACAGGATCCCCTCTACCAGCTCTGCGCACCAAAACCCCAGCCTGTCCATGGGGCCCACTGCGCCGGCCAGCACGGTCTACCTCACCTACGACGACGGCGCCCAGGTGTACATGAACAGCTACACCACTGCGTGGGGCAGCCCGGAGAATGTCTCCTCCGCCAGCGGGTGTACGGGGAACAAGTACTCCAGCGTGGAAGTAGACGGCGCCTCTGGCAGGAATGTGGCGTGGGAGGCCAAGAAGAGTTCCAACAACAAGTATGTCATTGTGCACCGGCGCAAGACCAGCAGCTGGGAGCCTTATGTCTACTTCGAGCCCGCCTCGACCAGCACCCGCTACCACCGACCCTCCGTTACCGGCCTGAGCCAAAACAGGCGCGCCATTGTCTGGCACGACGAAGGGGGAGCGGTCTACCGCGCCTACACGGCCAACGGTCTGTCGTGGTCGGTGGAGGCATGCACGGATACCTGGTTGCAGCACCCGAACCTGTCGGCCGGGAGCACGGACTCGGCCAGATTTGTGTTCACCGGCGGCAGTGCGAGCCCATACAGGATCTACCTCAGCGGCAGCATCCCGCCGCCCGGGGGACAGGGCAAGACGTTGTTCGCCTCGGGGGAGGCAGAGGACGGGGTGCACGTGGTCGCCTGCCCGCTGCGTCACCACCGGGCTGCGGTGCTGAGCGATGCCGAGGGGGTCCTCCTTGCCTGGCTGCAGTATGGGGAGCTGGAGGCCAGGAGCCGCAAGGGGGAGCGCATCCCATTGGAGCTGGTCTCCTTGGCTGGGGTTCAGGGGGAAAAGACGGTGCCTGAGGTGTTCACCTACCTTGCTACCCAGCCGGTAGTGTTGCCCCAGGAGGTGGACAGCCTGGTGTGGGTGCAGGAGCTCTATGCCAAGGGACTTGAGAGGCTGGCTGACCAGGCCGGGGGCACGCCGGCCGTGCGGGTGGAGTTGCTTGACCCGCTCAGCGGTCGAACCGTGGCACTGCTGCACACAAGCATCCTCGCGGGCGAGGCTAGCGCCCCTTGGCAGCAGGCGCGGGTGGGGGTGGATATCTCTGCCTACGCGGGCAAGGAGGTGGTCGTGGCGGTGCGGCCGGTGGGCTTGTCAGAGGGGATGGAGAAGGTGTGCGCTGCCCTGGGCGAGGTATTCATGGTCACCAGCCCCTTTGGGAGGGAGGTCTTGCCGAAGCCGGAGGGGCAGGTAGCTGACCAGGACGCCGGGGCGAGACTGTTCTGCCTGGAGCAAAGTTATCCGAACCCGTGTAACCCCTGTGCGGAGGTGCGTTACCGGGTGCCGGAGCGCTGCCAGGTGACCCTGGCGGTGTACAACCTCATGGGGCAGGAGGTCAAGAGGCTGGTGGAGGAGGTGCAGGAGGCCGGCGTGCACGTGGCCCGGTGGGATGGCACAGACAGCGCGGGGCGGGAGGTGGCAAGTGGGGTGTACCTCTATCGGCTGGCAGCTGGTGGTCAGGTGAAGAGCCGCAAGCTACTGTTGGTACGATGAACAGCGGCTGAAAGAGGCAAGCTTTGGCCACCTGCAGCGCGGCGCCACAGCTGGCCTTTTGTGTGGTCGCCCGCCCACGCGCCCGCTTCGGCGACTTCGTGGTGCCCCTCCGCTGCGAACTCACTGGCCGCAAAGGGGCGTCAGCGCTTCTGGTCTCAGCCCTGGGCCAGCAGGCTCCGGGCGTGGCCCCAGCTCTACTTGCCGGCGTGCTCTCCCGGCCGTGCCAGAACCTCGCCGAGGTTGGCCCGTGCTCATCCACCAGCCGAGCTCAACCACCAGGAAGCACCGCCCGGCTGGTCCGCCGAGTCTGTCTGCCTCCATGTGTCTCCCGCGGGCCTGCGAGAACCCCCAGGTTGGGCCCTTCCCGGGGCGCCAGGTGAGGGCAACGGCCACACACCTCCCGGGGGTTGGCCGCTGCAAAAAAAGCTCTTGACACGCGCACATTTTTTCTTATCTTAAAGCGAGACATTCGGGCACTCACCCGGCGACCCGCCGGGCGCCAATGCCAAGGTGCGCGTCTCAGTGCCTGAGCAGTGCCCGCTTCAAGAGGGTTCCGCCGCCCGAGTGCCTACTTGGCCCGCTCAGTGTCCGCCTTGTCTAAGACACGGAGCCTCAACTGCGGCCCATGCAAGAGTTGACGTCCCTGCTAGGGAGCCATCGCCATGAAATGATGGTCTGCACTGAAGTTCCCATTGAAGGCCGCGCGTTGCAGGCAATGCATGCCGGTCCCGAGGGCATAATGATCGGGGCCCAAGGGGCATCGGTCCAGCGAGGTCTTTGCTCCCCGGTTGCCCTGCAGTCCCGGCGCCGTCAGGATGTCCCCATTCATGCACACATTCGCGAGACGAATGCTTCACTTTATCATTATCATCTTTCTTTGTTGAACAAGTGTTCCCGCAGTAAGTCGGTAGAAATAGACACCACTCGACAGACCTTTGGCCTCAAAGACCACCGAATGGTCGCCTGCGCTCAGTTCACCATTGACCAGCGTCGCCACTTCTCTGCCCTGAACGTCGAAGACGTCCAGTGTCACATGCTCGCCGTGCCCAAGTGAGAAGCAAATCGTCGTTGAGGGATTGAATGGATTGGGGTAATTTTGCAGCACACCATTGTCATGCGGCAATTGAGCAGAAGAAGCAGCTACCGCGGTCCCGGTCTGGCCATCCCAGCCTGCCAGGCGCGCCAGCAGCCACCAGAACGCCCGGCCCTTGAGCACACAATTCAGCCGATCCGAATGGGCGCATTCTCCACAACCGGCAGCAAGCCGTGCCAGCTCACTATTGGGATGCCTCTCCAACCACTCGATAGCCCAATTGCCATCGCCCCAGGGATCGCCATCCCCATTACGATCATATTCGCAGCCGTCCGTCCCATAACGCTGCATGTAGTTGATCTGACCATCGGGATCATAGCTTTCAATATCCGCAAAGTCAAACAGGATCTTGTGATGCGTTCGACAATATGCGCGAATTTGTTCATTGCGCAGATGGAGATTTCCCGCTGCACCCGAGCCATCGAGGTGGCCTGTCATGTAGACAAATTTGATCTGCGGGTAACTGGCTTCCAGTTGATTCATTGCAGTCAAGTAGGCGTTGATGCCAGCCGCATTATTATCGCTGACCCCATCGCACCAGGACCAGATCACCACATTGCGGTCGTTGTTCGGCATTTGCAGCATGGTGATGGTCGCATCGCGCCAGGTGAGATCACCATTATGGCCGAGGTCGGACGCGTATTCGTTGGCCCAATAGTCATTCAGGAAAATGCCCGGCTGCAAGCCCCAATCCGAATACTCATAGTAATACGGTGAGCCCGGCGCGCTCCGAAAGGCCTCGATGCCAGTCACCAATTGACTACCATGGGAGGTATGGCTGTAACCGACGCGGAGCTTGCTTTTTGCCTCCGCAATCCAGGCGGCGGGAATCTTGGTGATATCGGTGCAGTTGTGATCGATGATAATGGCGGTCTGGCTGATCAATGAATTCAAGGGAAGGATAAGATAGAGCAGAAGACAGACAAAGATTCTTGATGCGCTCATGACTTTCTCCTCCTTTGGTTGGTGAAGACAACCATGATGCGTTTTGATCCTATTCTATTTTCTCCCTGGTGCAAATCGGCTTAATCGATTGAACTATGAACAAATGTCAGATAAGAATCCACCCGCATAAAGGCCGACGAATTCTTCTGTGAATTGAGGGAAGCTTTCACGAACTCGCCATTGAATATAGAACAATTCAGACAAAAGTCAACACATTTTTCGTTTACATCAAAAATTCTGAGATTGGAAATCTGACCGGCAACGAGATGGAACTCAGACTCTCACGAGATTAGGATGTTGCACTATCCCGAACCGAACCAAACTGCGTTGGGAATCGCCAAATCTCAAAAGCAGTCCGACTAGCTCATTCCTCGTTTTGCCTGAAATACCAATCTCCGCCATTTTACGGCGCACAAGCAATCATTTGATAAAGGGGAAACATTGGCTGCTCTCAATTTGCCTGTTGGCGCATGGAGAATAGCTTCCTGCAACCCTTCGGTTGGATGGCAGCTGCGTAATTGCTCACCGCAAATTGAGCTTGGCTTCTTTCCCGTAACCTTCACACTGTCTCTTCTGGAATGCCGCAGCTGGTCGCTTCAGCAGGGGTCTGATATTCAGTCAAGGCCAGCGTGCTGTGTCGGCGTCTTTCCTTGCCCGATTCGCATCTTTAGTCGCAGGCGGCGTGCATCCCGGAGGGGCAATGTGACCAATAGCCGAATGCACCCTCCGGGTGCTCAATAGCCCACTAATGCAGAAACCCCTCTTTTCGCATCTTCCACCGAACGCGGTCTCTTGGGTCGATTGCATTGAGTCTTGAGCCACCGGAACCACCGTTCTTCTTGACGTTGGACTACGCGTAGAGCGGAGACGTCATCACATGGCTCATGCCCCAGATCCTAGTCTGCGCCTGAAAATACTTCGAGCCCGCCTCCAGCAGCACCCGCTACCACCGACCCTCCGTTACCGGGCTGAGCCAAAACAGACGCACCACTGTCTGGCATGACGAAGGGGGAGCGGTCTACCGCGCCTACACGGCGAACGGTCTGTCGTGGTCGGTGGAGGCATCGACGGATACCTGGTTGCAGCACCCGAACCTGTCGGCCGGGAGGACGGACTCGGCCAGATTTGTGTTCACCGGCGGCAGCGCGAGCCCTTACAGGATCTTCCTCAGCGGCAGCATCCCGCCGCCCGGGGGACAGGCCAAAACGTTGTTCGCCTCTAGGGAAGCAGGGGACGGGCTACACGTGGTCGCCTGCCCGCTGCGTCACCACCGGGCTGCGGTGCTGACCGATGCCGAGGGGGTACTCCTTGCCTGGCTGCAGTACGGGGAGGTGGAGGCCAGGAGCCGCAAAGGGGAGCGCGGACCGTAGCCATCTCCTCCTGCCGCCAAGCCCTCAACTCCCTCCTCAGAGGAAGACAACTCCTTCTGAGTTCTCCTGCACAAAGCTCTTGCTTTTCTTCCGCTTTTTCCGTAAATATAGCCAATCGACTCGGTGGGGCCCAGCTCACCGACGGGCTCGCTTCTTGGCACGGCTTGCCGCCTTGCTTAGGAGGCACGCGTCGCAGGGAACCAACGGGTCAGCAGCATGCGAGGGGCAGAGCCAGGCCCGGACCTGCACGGAGGGCAACCCGGCCGGCGCGGGGCCGTCCCGGCGCGCGCAAGAAACGCCTGCATTCCAGCAGAACTTGACGCAGAAGCTGTCCTGCACTGCGCCATTAGCGAGAGCTTGTATGAGCGTCTATGCTGCGCGGATTGGCGTCGGGCGAAGGTGCACGGCACAACGCTGTGCGGGCACCGCTGGAGGGCATTGGGTACCACAAGGCCACAGCAGAAAGGAGGAAACCACAATGATGGGCACCCTTAGTGCCGAGATGCTTGCATCCTTCTTGGAAACCATTCCCATCGAGTTCTCCATCGTTGACAAGGACGACAAGGTGGTGGCATGGAACAAGCACACCACGCGTATCTTCCGCCGCCCGCCAGGCACCATCGGCAAGGACGTGCGCAACTGCCACCCGAAGAAGAGTTTGGCCCTGGTGGAAAAGATCCTCGCCGAGATGAAAGCAGGCACCCGGGACAAGGCGCAATTCTGGATTGACCTGCACCTGGAAGGACACGAGCGGCCGCAGAAGATCCTCATCGAGTACTACGCCCTCCGGGATGGGCAAGGCAACTATTTGGGCTGTCTGGAAGCCACGCAGAACATCACCGAGATGCAGGAACTGAAAGGGCAGAAGCGGCTTCTGGATGAGTAGGCGACGAAGCTGCTTCATGGCCTGATGCTCAGACGCAAGGGTTGGCAAACACCCGGACTGACGCGCCCATGTACGTGGTCATCTCAGTGACAATGGCGGTGATCCCCTCGCTCTACCTGGTCGCCTACTTTTACCAGCAGGACAGAAGGCGACCAGAGCCACGCGGGCTGCTGCTGGCGGCATTCGCCTGGGGCTTTACCGCCACCATCCCCGCAGGGATGATCGAGACACTCTTCTCGCCGCTGGCGGACGTGCTTTTTGGCAGCCAATTCCTCCGCAGCCTCGTGGAGGCCTACATAGTGGTGGCGCTCTGCGAGGAAGGTCTCAAGCTGCTGGTGGTCATGCGCTGCTGCTACCGAAGGCGCGCCTTTGACGAGGTCATGGACGGCATAGTCTACACGGTGGTTGCCAGCCTGGGGTTTGCCTGCTTGGAGAACATCATCTTCGTTGTAGACGCCGGGTTGAAGGTGGCGCTGGCGCGGGCCTTTACGGCTGTGCCCATGCACGCCATTGCCTCGGCGGTGATGGGGTACCACGTAGGTCTTTCCCATTTTGCGCCCACGGCAGGTGCCCGGCGGTTGCAGCTCGCCAAGGGGTTGACGTGGGCTGTGGCCTACCACGGGTCCTATGACCTCTTGCTTCTCGCGCAACCGCAGATAGGACGCCACGCCTTCTCGACGGTGGGGCTTCTGCTCGTAGGCGGGCTGTTCCACGTCCGCAGGCTGATAAGGGAGGCGCAAGTCTTGGACATGGCAGCCCAGCGCGCGTGATTTCAGCCGAAAGAAAGATTACGCCTATGGAGTTTGCCGACAAGTGTGTGCTGGTGACTGGCGGGTCACGGGGAATCGGCCGGGCCGTGTGCACGGCCTTTGCGGAGGCCGGAGCACGGGTTGCAGTCAACTATCGCGCCAATCAAGCGGCAGCCGAGGAACTCTTTTCTCTGCTCCCTGGAGGGCCTCACCTCCTGGTGCAGGCAGATGTCTCACGACGGCAAGAGGCGCGGCGGCTTGTCCAGGAGGTAGTGGCCTCCTTTGGGCGCCTGGATGTGCTGGTGAACAACGCCGGCGGCGCCGGGCCAGTCCACCGCATCACTGATCTTGCCTACGAGGAGTGGCTGCAGGCGTGGGAGCGCACCTTACGCACGAACCTGTTCAGCGCCGCGCAGGTCACCTATTGGGCCGTGCAGCAGATGCTTCGGCAAGGCGGTGGTCGCATCGTCAACGTCTCCTCGCGGGGCGCGTTTCGTGGCGAACCGCTCAAGCCGGCCTATGGGGCCGCCAAAGCGGCGCTCAACGCCATGAGTCAGTCGCTGGCCGTCGCCTTGGCCCCGCACCACATCTACGTGGCGGTGGTAGCACCGGGCTTTGTGGCCAGCGAGTCCGGAGCCCGGCCCGATCTGTCGGAGGAAGAGATCCGCAAGCAGGTCCCCTTTGGCCGGTTGGCCCTGCCAGAAGAAGTGGCACGAGCAGTGCTTTTCCTGGCAGCCCCTGGCAACGAGTACCTCACCGGCGCGATTCTGGACGTCAACGGCGCCTCCTACTTGCGCACCTGAGGACCAGTCCCAGTGCTGCTCCATGAGGAGGTTCTGCGCCCGTTTCGCGCTCGGTGAGCGGCGCACTGGGGCCGATTGCCTCTCATGCTCCCTCTGCGCCGAACGGCACCGCGCACGGGGATGGGCTTCCCCAAGGTCGATGCGGAGGGTTTACCGTCAACAGGCACGCGCCCTTCGCGGACGGTAGAGGGCGTCTCTGGAAATCGTTTGTGGCCCAAGTGTAGCGCGTGCGGAGCGTTATTGGCGGGCTCGGGCCGGTGATTGGGCAACTCCTGACAGCTACAAATGTCTGGCATGGCAACGAAAGGGCGCACCATGAAACTCATGCGGGTCGCGAGCTTGCTCTTGTGGAGCTTCGTCTTTCTGTCCTGTTCCTCCAAGGTAGACCGCATTGTGGACAAACACATCGCCGCGCGGGGAGGGTACGAGAGGCTTAAGGCGATTACCTCGAAGCGGCTCACAGGCACCATTGTGCAGGGCGAAGCGCGCATGCCCTTCGAGCTTCTGGCGAAGCGCCCCAACCGGGTGCGTTTGAGCTACGACTACGAGGGAGGCACGATG
This sequence comes from Calditrichota bacterium, assembly GCA_014359355.1. Classification (NCBI taxonomy): domain Bacteria; kingdom Pseudomonadati; phylum Calditrichota; species Calditrichota bacterium. Next base: position 11,064 of record JACIZP010000235.1, read on the forward strand.
GTCGCCGCCTACGACGGCACGGTGGCCTGGGTGATGAATCCAGCACTGGCGGGCGACCAACCGCTGATCATCGAGCCGGAACGGGCGAAAGACCTCATCGCGCTTGCTGACTTTGACGGCCCGCTGCTGGACTATCGGGAGAAGGGCCACCACCTCCGCCTGCTGAAAGAGGCCTACATCAAAGGGGCCAAGGCCTATACGATCGAAGTGAGCCTGGCCAATGGCGATGTGCTGCGCGTCTACCTGGACAAGAAAAGCTTCTTGGAGCGGCGATGGGACGATGAGGTGCTCCGGCACGGTGCGCTCTGGCGCGCGGAGACCTATTTGGATGATTATCGCCCAGAGCAGGGCATCATGCTCGAGCACTACAAAGAGACCCGTCTCGGCGGCGAACTGGACAACATCGTGATCACCGAGCAGGTGGAATTCAACCTCGACCTTCCAGACTCCCTCTTTTCGCCACCGGGAACGCCGCTGGCCCGCACCCGAACCTGACGGCGCGCCAGACTTGTCCGCCCTCGTCCAGTTGGTGCGCAGGGCGAGCGCGACCGAAAAACACGAGGCCCCGAAGACAGCGTCTCCGGGGCCTCGCGCCAAAGGGTGTTGAGCGCCGAGAATCGGTCCCGCTACTTCAGCAACTTGAGGGTCACCTTGGTGTCCGTGCTCACCGCCGATGTGCCGCTCATTTGACCTCCGGCAAAAGCAGTGGTGCCTTCATAGCTATCCTGGGTGGTGTACTCGACCAGGATGCCCTGCTCATAGGCAAACCACGCTTCGCCGATGATCTTGCCGTCGCCTTCGGAGCTCATCTCGCCACCGCGACCGCTGCCATGCCCCTCGCGGCTGTAGGTCGTCTCGGTCTTGATGTGGAGGCACTTGAAGCCGCCCTTTTTCGCCTCCCCAAGCACCGTGTAGGTGACCTTGCCTGTCTCCTTCTCCTGGCGCATGAACGGCCCTCCACCCGCAGGAGAGGTGGAGTCGCTGTAGCTCACCGTCCAGGTGTCGCCCACCTGCACCGGATTCTCAGGCAGGGCTAGGAACGTCAGCGCCAGGAGCCGCTCGGGCGGACCCATCGGCCCCATCCCCATGCGTGGGCCGCGCTCGCCCTCCCGTCCTGGCCGGGGGAACTCGTCGATGGGCGTGAACTCCTTCTGTTTGCCCAGGGGGTCGATGCAGAGGCGCACGCGTTTGCCCTCAAAATCCTTAAAGTCCATGGCGCGGCTGCCGCGCATCCCTTGCATACTCCCCTCCATTTTGCGCACGGTGAGGGTGAAGCAGAGCCCTTCGTCCACGCTCTCGGTGCGCAGTTCCGCCTGCATCGTCCTTTGCGAGCTGGTCTGCATGGTCTGCCCGCCCCGCTCCATCTCGCGGGTCACGCTCTCCTTTCGCTCGTACCGGAGCACCTTGCCCGGTTTGCTCTTGTAGCGCAAGGTGTAGCCTTCCTTGGCAGAAGCGGTAGCGACGACCGCCACCAGCAACAGCCCAAGCGCCATGCAGAACCTCGCGCCTTGCCGGTTCAATAAGCCTTTCATCCTCTTAACCTCCTTGTATTATGACCCACCACGTGCCTATCGCTGCTGCATGAATCAGCGCAGTGACCAGAGTGCAAACCCTCAGATGAACTTTTCCCGCTTTTGCAGGTTCAGCAACCCAAACAAAACCGAAACCACCATCCCCACCAGGAGATAGATGCGATTGTTCACGACCACGCTTGCCCAAATGGCCTCGTTGATGTTGCTGGGCGTCTGGAAGGGGTTGAGAAACAGATTCCATCTGCTGGTACGGAGCATGCCCCCTGCGATCCAAAAGCCAAGCCCGACGACGACCATCACCACTGCGGTGCCGTTGCCGTTGCGCACCAGAGTGGAGACCATGAAGGCAAGAGCGCCCAAGAAGAAGATGGGGAACATCAGTTGGTAGACCATCTCTGGTACATTGACGCGCACCAGGGCAATGCTGCTTACCAGGCTCAACACAACCAGCACGGCAATCACCACCACTCCCACCAGCAGCAAGC